>CABQGZ010000276.1 GCA_902463835.1 uncultured Lachnospiraceae bacterium | reverse complement strand
TTCCTATCTACAGCATACGAGATTTCTTTAAATACGTCAAGGGCTATCAGCCAGTATTTTTGTAAAAGCTCCAGTTCCAGGCCTGTGTCAAAGACCGTCTCTCCCCTATGGATATACCTCCCAGGTACTTTATGGAAAGGTCTCAGGCTCTTCTCATAGATCACGATCGTATAGACCGACTTTATATCGTTGTATTTGAAGTTCTTCCCTTTCTCTCCCTTCACCCGACTGTACTGGCGCATCACCAGATCGCTGGAGTAGCAGCTCATCCGCTCCCCCGGGAACAGATAGGGGGACTTCTGAACCTCCACGTTGCAGAGTGTCCCGTCTTCCAGCTCCACCAGAATATCCATAATCAGCAGCGCCGTCCCGGACAACAGACTGTCCTCCTGGGGCAGGATCCGGATTACCTTTACCTTCTGTCCCAAAATGCTGCTCAAGAACCGGGACAACCGCTCCGGATGTACATCCGGGTGAAAGGTGCATTTAAAAAACGGATCATACGTAAGGGGCAATGTCTTCTTTCCCATGCAATAGTCCACAAATCGCTGCCTCCAGTCCGCATCCAGCTGTGTATACTGCTGGTACAGTCCCGGCACCTCCCTCAGTCTTTGGATCACCGTCTTTTCCTCTTCTATAAATGTTGATACAATCTGTTTCTTTCTTTGCATACACATATGCAGCCCTCTCCTTTTCCTTTGAAAAATGTTTATTATTACTGTTAGAACTATCTCTTCGGAATAAGCGGTGTGATTTCACCAGAAACCTAGACCTTCATAAGATGTGTACACTGTAGCATGCCGGGCGATATTTTTCAATACCATTTCAAAAAAATGGCTGTTTTTGTGAAAATATGACAATTTTTAGGACTCCAAAGTGCAAAAGAAAAGCTCTGATAATGGGCTTTTTCCAGTACCAGAGCCGCTTTGAGGCCTTCGGCAATTTTCACAAAACCTGATAATTCTCTAACCTTAAGACTCTCTATCATTATATCAGCATACCGAAATAATGATAGAGAGAGGAATTTCATATTTACAAAATTCCAATCCCATTCGTACAACTTCCCATACAGCATCCTTAGCATATGATAAAAGATATCCCTTCCGCCTGGAGCCATCAGTCCTATGGCCCCACCGCGTATCCCTTTGGAGGTTCCCCATGCACATAGACACCTTTCTTGCCACATACACCTCAGAATTCATCCATATCCGCCGGAAGCTCCATCAGCTGGCGGAGCTCTCCACCCTGGAGTACGAGACCGGGCGCTTCCTCATGGAGCTCCTGGAGCGGTGGGGCATCCCCTATGAATATCCTGTTGCCGACACAGGCCTTATCGCCACCATCCAGGGACAGCAGACCGGCCCCGGCAAGACGGTGGCCCTGCGCGCCGACATGGACGCTCTGCCCGTCTTTGAGCCCCTTTCTTCCCTTCAGTCCAACAATCCTGGCGTCATGCACGCCTGCGGTCACGACGCTCATATGACCGTGGCCCTTGGCGCCGCCCGGTACTTTCAGCTGAACAGGAACTTCTTTTCCGGCTGCATCCGCATCTTTTTCCAGCCTGCCGAGGAGACCATCGGCGGTGCACAGCGCATGATCGAGGAAGGCTGCATGGAACGCCCGCCGGTGGATTATGTGACAGGGCTCCACGTGGCCCCCTATCTTGAGACAGGAACCATCGAGGTAAAATACGGCAAGCTCTACGCCGCCTCGGATGAGGTCTCCATCGTGCTGCACGGCAAAAGCAGCCACGGGGCCTACCCGGAGACTGGCACAGACACCATCGCCATGGCAGCCGCCTTCCTCTCCTCCGTCCAGACTCTTGTGAGCCGCAACGTCTCTCCCCTGGATCAATGTGTCCTCTCCTTCGGAACCATCCGGGGCGGCTATGCACGCAACATTCTGGCGGACACCGTGGAGCTGTCCGGGATCTTGCGCACCACAGAACCGGCCACCAGAGAGACGGCCAAAGACATCATCCGGCGTCACCTTACCGGAGTTACCGAGGCCTTCGGCGGAACCGGCACAGTGACCTTCACGCCGGGCTATGACGCACTGGTAAGCACAGATGATCTCGTGGATGTACTGGCGGATACAGCCGTCCCCATTTTAGGTAAGGAACACGTATTATGGAAGCAGTCTCCCGGCATGGGTGTGGAGGACTTCTCCTTTTTCCTGGAAAAGGCGCCCGGAGTCTTCTACCATCTGGGCTGCGGGAATCAGAAAAAGGGCAAGACCGCCCCCCTCCACAGCAGGGAATTCTCCCTGGACGAGGATTGTCTTGCCCTTGGTATTCAATTGCAGATTGCCCTGGCCGAGGCTCTGCTGGCAAAATAGCTTATATATAGCCCTGCTTTCCTATTCAACTGCGGATAGCAGGGCACTTACATTCTCTACAGATATGGCAGGAAGATTGTGGCCAGCCCCAGGAAGATCAAAAATCCCAGCACATCTGTGCAGGCCGTTAAAAATATGGACGACGCCAGCGCCGGATCCTGCTTCAGGGCCTTTAGGATCAGCGGGATCACTGCTCCGCAGAAGCCTGCGATCATCTGGTTCGCGATCATAGCGATAAAGATAATAAGCCCCAAGTAGGGGTTGCGGTAAATCAGAAACACGATCAGTCCCGTGGCAATTCCCATAAAAATACCGTCCGCAAGGCCGATCACCGCCTCCTTTAAGATCAGCCGCCAGCTCTTCTTCAGCTCCACCTCGCCCAGAGCGATACTGCGGATCATAATGGACAGCGTCTGATTCCCGGCATTGCCTCCCATGCCGGTGACGATGGTCATGGTGGCAGACAGGGCCACCACCTGGGCGATAACGCTCTCAAAATTCCTGATGGCAAAGGAGGACATGAACGCTGTGATCAGGTTCACGCCAAGCCAGGGAAGCCTGCGCCTTACAGACTGGGGGATGGTGCTGTCGATGGTCTCCTCCTTGCTGACGCCGGCCATCTGCAGCATATCCTCGGTGTGCTCCTCCATAATAACGTCGATGATATCGTCTACCGTAATGATTCCTAAGAGAACCTTCCTCTTATTGACTACCGGAATGGCCTTCAGGTCATATCTGGATACCAGCAGGGAAACCTCCTCCTGATCCGTCTCAGGTTCCACACAGATCACCTGCTCGTCGGTAATACTCTCCAGGGTGTCCGTGTCCTGTGCCACCAGGATATCCCGAAGGTCCGCGGTTCCAAGCAGCTGTCTCTGATTGTTCAGCACGAAGATCGTCTCAATCAGCTCCGTCCTTGGACCGATCTCCTTGATCTTGCGAATGGCGTCGTGAATCGTCAGCTGACCGTTCAGCGCGATGTACGCTGTTGTCATCAGCCCTCCGGCGGTCTCCTCCCCGTAGCCTAAAAGCTCCGTGATGATCCGCTTCTCACCGCCCCGCATCAGGTCGATGAGCTGCTTTCTGCGATTGATCCGAAGATTTCCCAGAATGTCTACGATATCGTCCTTCTGCATGTAACCAAATATCTTAAGGAGTCGGTCATTGTCCAAGTAATCCGTCAGCTCCACCTGGAAATCCTCGTCGGACTCTTCCAGCAGCTCCGCCAGCTTCTCGTCATCCACCAGCTCACAGAACTGTTCCAGCTGTTCCTCGTCCCACTCCTCCATGTCCTCTGCCAGGTCCACCGGGTACACGTGTTCATATATTTCATTGATCTCAGCCACATCTTCCCGCTCGACTGCTTCCTGAAAATGCTCCAGCTGTTCCTCCAGCACTTCTTCCTGGCTGCGTTCTATCTCTTTTTCCATTGCAATGCACCCTCGCTTCCTTTTCCTGCATTTTATCTGCGCTTAGATGACTATCCAACCGTTTCCCACCAGGAAGATCTTATCCCATACAAATACGCTATCCCAATTGATATATTTCATTCTGGAAATCACACCCTCATCAGCAACAGGTCTCAGTCATAATTTCAATAATCTTCTTATCCGTCTCCTTCATGCCTTCATGGCCCAGGACGGAAATATTCCGTATAGTCTGCTCTACACCCTTGCTGACAAGTCCGTCTCCGCCGTAGAACTCGCAGCCCTGTTCAAACATTTCAAATCCCATGATCCCGGCCTCCACCGCCATAGCGATCTTGGCGGCACAGCTGGCCTTGGCTCCATCACATACGATCCCGCTGGTGATGGCGATGGCGTTTACAATGGTGTGGTTTATGGTGCTCAGATCACCGGTCATCAGATAGGCAATACCTGCACCAGCTCCTACGCCTGCGCTGACAGCCCCGCAGTAGGCGGACAAACGCCCGATTCCTGATTTTAAGTGCAGCGTCACCAGATTGGACACCAGCAGTGCCCGGTACAATTCTTCCTCCGTCTTATGATAGTGGCTGGCATATTCCACCACCGGAAGACTGGCGGTCATTCCCTGATTGCCGCTGCCGGAATTGATGACTACCGGAAGGTTACAGCCGCTCATTCTGGCATCGGAACCGGCAGCCGCCATGGCTTTTGCTCTGGTGCGCACACTGGTATCCTGCGTCAGCAGCACCTGCCCGATCCTGGCACCGTAGGCGTGCTCTATTCCCTCTCTGGCAATGGCGGTGTTATATTCAATCTGCCGCTTTAAGACATCTCTCACATCTGCCAGATCGGCGGTATCCGCAAACTCTTTGATTCCTGCAACCGTCAACAGATCGTAGTCCAGCTCTTCTTCCATCTGCTCGTCTGATTCCGCTTCTATCTTACCTTTTTGCGCCATCCCATCTCTCTCGTTGTCCGCTGTCTTTTCATAGATTTCTCTGTTGCAGTCACTCTCATAACCATCTGCTGCCTTACCGCCCGCATCCGTTCTAGACATATCGACAGACTCTCCATCCCGGCACATCCCTACAATATTGGTATGCTCATCCTCGATATGTACGCTGGCCCAATGATCTTTGCCCCGGGCAATCACCTCCAGATCCAGCACATGCTGCGTATCCATAGGAATCACAATACATTTGATCCTCTCCAGCTGACCCTTGAGACTTAATGCCTCTTCCTCCGTAACCTGCGATATCACCTCCAGCTGCCCAGCCGCATCTCCGTACAGTGCGCCCACAGCAGCTGCAGCTTCCAATCCCCGCAGTCCGTTCGTATGAGGTACCACAACACTTTTCACATTCTTTATAATATTTCCACTGGCATGAATCTCCAGTTCCGTAGGCGTCTCCTCCAGCAGCTCCCTGGCTTTTGCCGCGCAATAGGCCACCGCAATGGGTTCCGTACACCCCATGGCCGGAACAAGCTCTCTTTCCAGAATCTTCACATAGGTTTGATAAATCAAGGATGTCCTCTCCATTTTATATACCTCGCACTTTTCTTT
>CABQGZ010000275.1 GCA_902463835.1 uncultured Lachnospiraceae bacterium | reverse complement strand
ATCCGGCTCCGATCAAGAAGGCGGGATATTGCGTTGTCCTTCTCTTGAAGCATTTCATCCTTGTGATTGAGTTCCAGCTGCAAAAAATCCACGGTAACGGAATCGTCGCTTTTTTGCGGGGAAAGCCCGATAAGCTCATCTGCGGATAATTCCAGGCTTGCGCATAGGGAGCACACATCCATGAAGCCCGGGTTCATCAGCGTACCGGCAAAGAAACGGTTTAGGGTTGTTCGCGGTATCCCGGTCTCGTCGGCCAGTTGCTGGATGGTTTTGCCTTGCTGCTGCTTGGCGGCCTTGATTTTTTCCACCAACGTCAGGCTTTGCTCATGCAGCGCCAAAATACGTTCCTCCGTGGGCAAAACAACTCGCTCCTTTCATTTTGGCACACGAAATCTACGCCGTGTAAACGGATTGTACGATTTGCGCGTTTACTTTTACAGTGGTAGGGACTATGGTAAAGGTGCAACCGGCAAGGGACACACGTCGTTACCGGCGGCAAAGCCCCGTCACCTTGTGGCACGGGTGGCGGGGCGAAGTTTAAATCTTATCCGTGAAAGTCTCCAACCCATCCACATGCTCTTGCAGATTTGCTTTTGGGATTTGCTTCATGGGGTCTAAAATAAAATCAATACCGTTTCTGCGCGCAATCTTTGCGACCGGCAGGAAGTCACTGTCTCCGGCAATGAGAACAATCTGACTAGCGTACTTCCCCATCGCGATTGACGTTGCGTCAAGGCCGATGCGCATATCGACACCCTTTTGCTTTACGTCCAAACGAAAATCCCGCTCCGTTAGATCTGAGACAGTTTTCTTCCCGCTTAGCAGATCACTCAGAGCATGCGCTTTCAAAATGTACTCCGCCTGATTTTCGGCAAGTTCTCCGCGGCGAATTGCCACTTTCCTTTTCGATGCCAGGCAGTCAAAAAAATCTTTCGTCCACTGCGTCCCAGTTCCGACGGAAAAGTCTGTCACCGTTCCGGTCAATGGGTGCACAAGCTGCCTTGTCATCCCTGGGCAGTCGTAATAGAAAATTCTGTACAAGTCTCTTGGCTCGTCTGGTTCTGTTATGTGCAGCATACAGTAGCGAAACAATTCATCTGCACGATCTTGCGCACTTTTCTTTCCCCAGAGCGCAACGGCACGTTTCCTGTAGTATCCACCGTCTACCAGAATAGCAGTCTTTCGTATTTCTTTTTTATTCAAGACTATCCCTCCCAAAAATAAAACCCCTGGGTTTGGGGTCTCCCGAAAGGTGGAAGCCCTCGCCCAGAGGTTTGATAAACAGCGTAACGAGGTAACCTCGACGCACCGTTATTATACGCACCGTTGGACGATTTGTCAACCACTTTTAAAAATTTTCTTGAATCAAAGTTTAATCGTCATCTTCATTCAAGATAATAACACGTTCGACATATAATTTCAACGAAAAGAAAAATTTTTGTGCATTTTTCTAATTAGTCCGGTTTATTGGACAGATAGTATGTTATAACTAGTACATAAGCCGAACAGGCGTTCGATAATGATAAAAAGTAAAGGAGAGGTAGAAATGACAGCGGACGAAAAGGGATTTATCAGCGTTTACCGGACATTAACAGATGAAAACAAACGGAGGCTTCTGTGCTTCTTTTCCGATCTGCTGTCCAAACGGCCACCACTTGATAAAACCGCAGATTGTGGTATAATAAGTGATGAAACCAACGAAAAACCAACTGTGGAGGTGTAAAAAATGTGTAAGCCAGTAACTTCTATGGAACTTGAGTTAACCAAAGAGCAGGGGGAAAAGCTATTCCATCCAACGATGAAAAAGAGCACCGTAGAAAAGCTCGACCCGGAGGCATTGGAGTTTTCAGCATGGATTCTGCACGATCTGGGCTGGCTCACGCAGCAGGGAATGCTGGAAGAAGCCATGAGCCGAATCAAATGGTACGCAGAGCTTAACCAGGAAGCATTCCTCAAGGCCTGTTCCAATGGATTGACGGTAATCCTGAATGCTCTTCGGCAAACCTGGCCTGAGCGGCTTTCCGGCACGCTTCACATTCCGGGGAGCTGCTCCACTGACCGTTGCAGCCATTAAAGGAGGCGATGAACACTCCTTCCCACAGCGTGGAGCGAATAAAGACATTTTCGGGTCTGCCGGTAATCGGGCAGTCTACCTGATAGGTTGTTTCCTTCATACCCATAATTATTCTCCTTCTTTCTGCATTTCTTTCAGTGTAAGTGCGTAAGCGTACCACGCCCCTTTTTCCTCAGTAGACAAAGAACGGTACATCCGAAGAATATTTTCCTCCCCGATGTCATTAGGCATCGGGGCTTTTTCTGTTTCGCCAGGAGTTTTTGATGGTTCTTCGCCAAGCAATTCAGAGACAGGGAGACCGAAATACTTGCTTAGTTTTCCGATTACATCCGGAGAAGGGATCTCCGTATTGTTTGTTTTCCACTTTGTTACAAGGGATTTGCTAATCCCCGCTTCTAGGGCGCCGCGGCTTACGGACACACCCTTTTGTTTACACAGATATGCAAACCTGTCATAGAACACAATATCACCTCTGTTATTTTGTGCATAACGACAAAGTTCACAAAATTCAACATCATACATAGCTTTCTTGGCTTCGGACAGCTCCCCTCTGGTGGGCTGTTCTTTTTCGTCCTCGTTTCCACCATTCATTAAATAAGAGGTTGGGATAGAGAGGTACTGCGCTATCTCTGCCAGCCTGTTTGAGGGGAAAGTTCCTTTTCTGAGTTGCCCGATATATCCATTTGCGTACCCTAAATCCCTTTCCAATTTAGAGATGGGAATCTTGCGTTCCTTACATATCGATTTCACGAGTTCAACAGTGTTCATAGGCAACCTCCATAATTTTTCGAGAAATCCCTAAAATAGGGGTTGACAAATTAGAGAATAGCCTATATAATGGTCTCAGTTCTTAGAGAAAAACCGAAATCAAAACGGCGGTCTCAATGTGTCTGTAGCAATTCATATTTTAGACTATTCTCTAAGAAATGTCAATAGCATTCTCGAAAAAATTGAGAGGGGGTGAGACCTTGATTCTTGACAATATCCAGAAACTCTGCAAGGAGCGCGGAATCAGCGTTGCAAGGTTGGAAAGGGAACTTGGTTTTGGAAACGCAACAATCCGAGGGTGGGGAAGCTCGTCCCCCAATGTTGACAACCTAAAAAAAGTTGCGGACTTTTTCGGCGTCACAGTGGACAGCCTCATTTCCAATGCGTCCTCGTCTTAGCGGAAGGTGAATCTTAATGGGACAAGCCTAGAAGGGAGGCGGTTCTAAATGACTGTGTGCCTGTTCGACAAAGAAAAAGGGGAAGCGATTGATTTTGACGACGTGGAAAGAGTAGTAACCACTACGGTAATCGGGAAAGCCGCTTGTACGTGCAGACCAGATTTTGATGTCGCCGTTTTCAGCGTTTACTTCGAAGACGGGAAACGGCCGGTATTTAGCCAGTCGGCCTATGCACTGGTAGCTGTGTTTAATTAAGGGGGATGAGGGAATGACAATGGAAGAAGTGATTGCAAAAGTTGAGCAGGACAGTCAGCCGGAAAAAGTTTTGATAAGCATTCCGGAAGACAAGCGAAAGAGAATCCCGGACGAAATTTGCAAGATTCTAATGGGAAACGGCCTTTCGCTCCAACAAGCAGAAATGTTGCTGGCCATTGCGAAAAGCCGTCTCCGAAAGGCGATTATTTAATTTTCGCTGGCTCCAAACAAATCGTGCATCATACCATAGCTTTTTACTCGCACGGTAAACAAAGATCCGTTTGGGGCTGTTCCGGTATCCGTTTCAATACATTCCGGAACGTTTCCCAGCGCAATGACCCCGGCTTTCAGCTGCTCATAGACGTCAACCGGAAACGCCTGCCCGCAATTCGGGCATTCCATTGATGGCCGGTTTTTGAAAGCCTCTGGACGCAACTCGAAAGAACACTTGCATTTCTCGCACGATATCAAAACTTTGAAATCCATAAACGTGCCTCCTTATTTGTACTCGGCCATCCGACCGGTATGAACATTATAAGCGGGTGCGCCGGATAAATCAACAGGAGGTGAGCAGCAACGGCGTACATTTTAATCAGCCTTTTCGTGTTCTTGCTCGTCTCCCTGTGCGGCATGATCGTCGGGGAGCTGGTATTCAGCTTGAATGAAAAATTTAGTAAAGGAGGAAATGAAAATGCCTGATGAAATCAAACGGTGCGCAGAGAGCGCAGCAAAGGCTCTGAACAGCATCCCGGTGGACAAGCGGGAGATGGCCGCAAGGCTGGCCGAAACCTACGCCGCCGGTCTGGCCGTGGGTATGGAGCTGGCCGAGGCCGACAAACCCAAGGACAAGGAGGGAGCTTAAATGCCAAGAATCCGGCAGTATGCCGAGCGCTACGCAGTGGAAGATTTTTGGAAGGAAATCGACCGCTGCTGTCCCCTGGCGGGGATTCAGAGCGATAATGCGTCGGCGCTTGGGAAAAGAATCGGCGAGGGGTACCAAAATCTGCTGAACTACCAGAAAGGAAAAACCGAAATGCGGGTAAGCGTCCTTCGGAAGCTGGTGACCACCCTCCACCCCGACCCGGCGGTGATCCTGAAAACACTGGGGTACTCTGAGAAGGAGATACGGGCGTTTGCGAGGGAATGGCAGTGATTTGAAATCTACGGCAGAATGCCGAAATTGAAAGGAGTTATTTATGGCGAAATACAAAGTTGGGGATAAGGTGCGGATTGTGAGCAAGAGGCCGCAGCGGTGCTGGAACCCTTATATGGACAAGCATCTGGGAAAGACCATGACGATCATAAAATCCGGAATCAACGCTGAAGGAGTTTACTATTGCATGGAGGAGTATCGCGACGATTTTCTTGGGCATTGGTGCTGGTACGAAGACATGATCGCTGGCCTTGCGGAACCTGAGCGGGAACCCTGCACAGTGGAACTCCGCTTTGACGGGATGATTACCACGGCCGCCCTGAAACGGGGTGGGCGGGACGTGAAGACCGCAGAAGCCCGGTGCAATCCGAAGGATACCTACAGCAGAGCGGAGGGCGCAAGGGTCGCCGTTGAGCGGCTTTTTGAAAAGAAGCGCAAGGAGGACAAGCCCAAAGAGAGCAAGCCGAAGATCGGGGACAAGTTTGTGATCGTAGGGAAATCTCTCAACCACTGGTTTGACATCGGTGAAACCGTCACACTTATTCGTATCGCCCCGGGATGTAACCGTTACGAAAATCGCTGTGGCCTGGGTCAGTGGGTTTACGATTCCGACGTGAATCCCTGCAAGGAGAAATCCAAATGATGCCGAACGAAGTTACCCAGCTTCGCACCATGGCGGAGATGAACCGCCGCCTG
>CABQGZ010000274.1 GCA_902463835.1 uncultured Lachnospiraceae bacterium | reverse complement strand
TTGATGTGCCTCATCAATAATGTAGTAATTGCTGTCCAACAGCACACCATGGCCGGTACTATTCTTCAGCCGCTGGGAGGTCAACAGCAGGTTATGGTTTGTAATCTGGAAGTCAAACTTCCGGGTTGCGGATGCCTGCTTTAAGAATTGGGCGTACCGACACTGATTCCGATACCCACATTGTCTGCAGCTCCCGTTGGCACAGATTTTTGCCTTTACATAGCTTGGGAGTTGTACTGTATCCAGGTCGAAGCCCCTTACAGGTAAATTCAACATATCCAGCAGGCCGAGAGTATCACTATACTGTTCGCCTGCATCCATTAGACCATTCAAATAGTCATGGTAACGCCGCAGGCAAAAGTAATGTTCTTTTCCCTTCCTCAAAATTGCCCGGAGAGGTCTGTCTAAAATACCCGCATTCTTAAGGACCTGGGACAGACGGGGGATCTCTTTTTCCATGATCTCCCTCTGCAGGTCAATACTGGACGTGGAAATCGTAATCGGATTAGCCGCATACTGATATGTCCCATCCATCCGGGAAGCAACAAACGCCGCCGCCAAATATGCCATTGTCTTCCCAGTACCAACTCCAGCCTCACAAAGGGTGACTTTCTTTCCAACAAGGCCATTGTACATCACATTGGCCATTCTCACCTGATCCTCCCGCACAGAAAATCCAATTTGCGGAAGCAGGCAGCGGAAAATCATGTCAATCCAGTTACCTCGCTGGATTTGTTCGCCCATATTCATCCGTCTGTCACCAGTGTACTTGATGGCATAGAGGATAGCTGGGATCATCATCGGATAGTTGTGATCATCCATACGTTCTCTCGTCATCATCACAGAAGATCCAAGCCCTGTTGTCTTATCCAACGCAACATAGTGATTCATCACCTGATGACAGTAGTGATAAATAATATAGCGTCCCTCAAACGTAAAGTCATAGATCCCGCTGGGGTCAGCTTTCATCCGATCCGGCATCATCCGAAAGCTCATGAAGTCATTTTTCTGGATTTCAAACATAATGGTATCCTCCTATATATCTTGTGAACCATACTGCATGATCCACTATTTTACTTGATTCCTACGACTCGCTGCTTACTTAGGAATAAAACGTCCCAACAAATTTCTCAAACTGTCGCTTGTACTTCCTCGCCACCTGCTCAGAAACACCACACCGTCTGGCCACTTCAGCAGTACAGGATGTCTTCTTTCCATCCATATAGTAGTCCATCAGCATCGGTGCCCACTTGTGCCACTCTGCCACTGACTGACGCAGCTGTGCGCAAGTGAGGCGGCTTACCGCAGAATCTGCAATATCTTCACTTTCAAGCCCCGCATTCGCTAAAATATCATCTTGCATGGTGAGCATGGACTCCACCGGGATATGCTCATACTGCTTTCTGTGTTGGAGGTTATCCCGAATCCTTCGCTGCTCCCGATCCCACTCCTGCCACGTCTCTTTGGTTGTTTCAATGAACATGCAGTCCACACCTTTGTCATCCGGAATAACATCACGGATAAAGTAGCGGCGCTGATCTGTGGGGAGCTTTGCGCATGCTCGGACAATCGCATGCCAGTTCTCCGCGGTTGTTTCTACCAGGCAGGTACTCCCGTCCAGCTGTTTCTCTTGAAGCAGATACGTTGTTCGCATTCCTATATCCCTCCTGCGCAAAATAAAAAAAGCCGGACGCAAAGACAGAGTATCCCTACTCTAACTTCACGCCCGACCTATGTTGTCATACTGTACATCACTACAATAGACCTTACTCGGTGTCATGATACGATTCCAATATGCACTTTTTCTTTGTTTACGGAGTACAAAGATTTATGAGACTGTTGCCCGCCAGATATATGTGCCCATATCCTTAACCGTTCTGTAGTCGAGCTTTCCCTTTGCCCTGCGCAGAGAAAGATTCACAACTGCAGTCCTGCCACATTTCTGGCACTTGAGTTCGACCAAACCGCTGGCTGCGCTCATTTTATAACACAATATGCGCCCGCAGGTTTTACACCGAACTTCCACTCGAATAGGTTGGTCTTCTTTTGAGACCATCTCAACCAACTCCTCTCCTGGCTCTGGCCTCCGCAATCAGCTCATTTCGCTCCAGTAATCCAAGCTGCTCCATCCGGAAAGATAACGCACTTCTGGATACCCCAAGCGCATCTGCCATCTCGCAAAAGCACTGATATTTGTATTCTGAGTATTTTCGGCTCAAAACTTTCACCTTATCACCCAGACCATACACGAACATAGCATCTTTCACCGCGTCTTCAGGAAGCAGGAGACACGCTGCCAATGCGTCTGCCTGCCATTCTTCCCAATCCTCAATCTTTCTCCTTGGCGCATTGTTTCGTCTATAATCACAAAGCACACGCTGATTCGGTCCATAAATCTCCGGATATAGACGATACAATATCTGGTGGGCACACTCATGTGCAATCGTGAAATTTCGGCGTCCCTTTGCCTTTGGGGAATGATTCAAACACGCCTCAATCAAAACTGTCTTACCGTCCAAAATAAAAATGGATCTTTCTTTGTTCTCATCGAAAATTGGAACCATCACTTCATCCGGCGCTGTCATTCCTAAGATCGAATGATCATAAGACAACTGGCGAAAGTAAACAGACAGCCCAAGCATTTCAGCTAACTCTATAGGATCAACTCGATAGCAAAGCCTTTTTGAGGGAATGTAGCGCAGTTTGTACTGATCTATGATTCGATTTGCAATCGCTTCAATATCTATTTTTGATAGATACGGCATAGCTTTCTCTCCCATTACCCAGTACTGATCCGCGGTTTCGCTACACATTGGGTAGCTGTTTCTCTGTTCGTGTTTCTATTATAGAACGTATGTTCATATTTGTCAAGAACTTTTTATGTCAACGCTACATTTTATGTTTTCTCGCTTTCGGAGCTGTCCTCCATCTGAGATGTTGGATCTCTTTTGCGCCTTTCTCTTGCTTGTCTTCTGGCCTGCAAATTATCTGGACGATAGCGGTCCGGGGGAGGCATTACACCACCTGCTCTACGGAACCCGTCCACCTTTCTGCCTACTTGGGATTTCTCTTGGACGGCCTGGTGCAGACGTGCTTTTGCACTGGCTGGCGGGATATCATACGGCACAACTTCTTCCGAGATAGACTCAAAAACCGCAACCCTCTGTGGGTATTTTCGATCCAGTGCTTGGAGTATTGTATCCTTACCCGCATAGTGAACGGGACGTGCAGCCTTATCTTCCAGCTCGCATTTTCCCATATTGAATTCTATTCCCCATTTTGTAAACAGCTTTAGCTTGGAAATAAATGGATGCGCGCCTGTTTTCATCACAATGAATGAGCCTGGACGCATCGACTTTAGCTCATCCGCGCTCATCAAAGGTCGTTCTGTCATCTGCAAACTTTCAGATGCGTTCTCATGACCCCGGCTTACAGAGCCGGTCATAACCGTTCGTGAGCCAAGTGCTTTGGAGATAATATCTGCTGTTTCGCTGGTTGGCGCAAATCCTCCGGCGATGGTCAGCTGGCAGTTGTCCTGAATAATTGCCGCTCCCTCTTTTCCGTAGTTCTTTTCAAGCTGCTGGTAACTCTGAATAATACTGACGATGCTCAGCTTTCTGGAGCGAGACGCACTATACATTACTTCTGCAGAGCTGATCGGCGGCAGGGAGCCAAACTCATCGCAGTAAAACATAACACGGTTATCCAGCGCCCCACCTTTTTCATCCGCTACAGTCAGAATTTCCCGGTACAGCTGCTGGATCAACAGTGACACCATAAAGTAAGTATTCGGATTTTCCTCTGGTAAGACAACAAACACGGCACATTTCTCATTGCAGAACTTCTCAGCATCTACCGCAGTGTCAAAGCAAAGGATTTGTTCCAATTCGGAATCCAGGAAAGCATTGAGCCGAGACATTGCTGTGGACATGACGGATTGCATGGCCTGTTCAGAAGTGTTCAGCGCCGCTCCGGCAAACCATCTGGCCTTATGTTCCGCAGGCAAGCGCTCCATCAACAGCTGAAACTGATTCTTGTCTTTTACCTCAGACGGCCCAAGTAAATCTTGAATCAGCTTGAAGACAGAGACGATGTGACGCTGCTCCGTGTCCGCAAACTCGGCAATCAGGAGGATCGTCGAGGTCATCAAGCCCTCAGCGGCATCATAGAAGAAGGCGTTTTGTCCATAGGAAGACGCATCTCCATCGCTGTAAATAAGTGTTTTGGCAATGATCTTGGCATACTTTTCTGCCTTAGCTTTATACGACAGTTTGGGATCTTGCTTGTATAGATCCGTGTATTTGTTCACCAGATGCAGCAGATTAAAGCTATCCGACTTTGTAGGGTTTCGCAAATCAATGACGGATGTCGAATATCCATAGGCTTTGCAGATGTTCATGTAATTGCGGTAGAGATCACCTTTTGTATCGGTAGTGAGAAAAGACATACCCGCAGCACAGGCATATTCCAAATTGGGGTACAGCCAAAATGCGGTTTTGCCACAGCCAGCCGCGCCGATCATCATGGTGTGAACATCTCCTGTATCAACCAGCGCATACGTTGTTTTCTGGATTGAAACAGGAAAAGCACGACCACCATTTGAATTCAACCGCAGGCTATATTTTGTTTGACAACCAACAACCACCCCTTGCGGCAGCTTTAGTCGGGTACACTGATTCCCCAAACTACGCCATCGCTGAGGTGTAAACGGAATTTTGCGGAATGTTCGAGTCAGTTCCTGTGCTGTAGCAAAACGGGCCGCGCCATGCTGACCGTCACCCACGGTTTTCGATTTGATACCATTTAGATTGTACATATGCGATGCCGCGGAAATGAGCGCCAGGATTCCCAGCATACTTCCGCATACAAGAATCAAAATTGTTTTTCCTTCCAGATGATACCCTCCTTTTCAGTTCAGAAGTATAATTACAAATTCTGAACACTGGCTTCACATTACTACCCCAGCTATTCTCACATGCCAAGTGTCTAAACTTGAAATTACTTCTTACACTCTTTAGAGCGCCATACGAACTTGTGCCTATGTTTTACTACAGTTGAGCCTCACAGTGATAATTTTTCTACACCTAATGCATAATTTTCAATCATATAAGGCTACAGCAATCCCTTGAGTAAACTACTACATGAAAATATATTTTGAGCCGATTGTGTACTAAAAAATAGTATACAGTGTAGGATTCATAAACGAAAAGTTGCCAAAGTGTGCAGCAACGCACACTCTGGCATATTTTCGTTTTTAATGGGATTTTCACCCGATTCTCTGTCCATGCGCCTGCTTCTTTTCCGCAATCTTCCGCCGCAGCTTTCGGTCTATCTCGCTCACATTTCTATGATCTTTCTCAATATTTT
>CABQGZ010000273.1 GCA_902463835.1 uncultured Lachnospiraceae bacterium | reverse complement strand
ACTATGAGGAAGTGAGACGTCTGCTGGTGGAGGAGGGGAATTTTTCCCGAATCATTGTCACCGAGATCAGCGATAATCCCAGGGCGCTGTCTGTAGAGGTGCTGCGGGAGTGCTTTGCCAGAGAACTGAAAGGCGTCAAACAGCAGCAATTGTTGGCTGTAGGGAAAGTGGAAACAGCTTTTCGGACAGCCCTGGCAGATCGGAAACCGGAGCAGAAGCTGTTTTGCGCAGGCTCCCTGTATCTGATCGGGGAATTGGAAAAAATAAAAGGAGGTCTTGATCTATGATCAATTTTGAGGAAGAGTTAAAGAATTTTCAGCCCAGCCTGGAAGTGGAAGAGGCGGAGGATGCCATATATAATCGCGATCTGACGGATATGACAGATATTTTGCAGGAGATATTGAAGGAAGCAGGAAGAGGCTAGAAACATATTGTTTTTCGTGATGGACATGTGATTGACAGAATCAAGAAAGGAAACTTCATGGAATGTTATAAGTGCGGTGCAGCCCTCGGCAGAGAAAATGATTGTCCTGCCTGCGGCGCTGACGTGAAACTATACAGGAAAATTATTCACCTTTCCAATCTGCACTACAACCTGGGGCTGGAGCGGGCGAAGGTTCGGGATTTGTCCGGGGCGGCGGAAAGTCTGAAGAAGAGTTTGAAATATTATAAGATGAACATACCTGCCAGAAATCTTCTGGGATTGGTATACTTTGAGATGGGCGAGACGGTGGATGCCTTGAGCGAATGGGTCATCAGCAAGAGCTTATGCCCGGAGGATAATGCGGCGGAGCGATATCTTGGGGCAGTACAGTCCAATGGCAACAAGCTGGAAGCCCTGAATCAGACCATCAAAAAATACAATCAGGCGCTGCTGTACTGCAAGCAGGGCAGCCGGGATCTGGCTATGATACAGCTGAAGAAGGTGCTGGCTTTAAATCCAAAATTGGTGAGAGGACATCAGCTTCTGGCTCTTTTGTATATCCAGGAGGGAAGATATGATCTGGCGAAAATATCCCTGCGCAATGCAGGGAGGGTGGATGCCAACAATACAACGACCCTGCGGTATCTGCGGGAAGTAAATATCATGCTTCACGGAGGGCAGCCCTCCCAGAAGAACAGAGGGAAGGACAAGGAAGAGAAGCTGGTGGCATACCAGAGCGGCAATGAGACCATCATACGCCCGGCGACCTTCAAGGACAATTCCGCTTTTCTTACCATATTGAATATTGTGGTGGGGGTGGTAGTGGGCGTGCTGATCACCTGGTTTTTGATCGTGCCCAGCGTGAAACAGAATGCTGTGAGCGATGCCAGGAAGGAGATTCGGGAGATCAACGAGAATGTCAGCACCAAGAACCAGACCATCAAGACACTGGAGAATCAGATCAGCGGGCTTGAGGGAACGATCGAACAGATGAAAGCCGACGGGGAAGCCAGTCAGAGCGTCCTTGGCATGTATGAGCAGCTGCTGGTGGCCTGTGACGCCTATGCCGCTGAAAATTATGAGGAGGCAGGAGCCGCGCTGGAGAGCGTGGATGGCGCCGCGCTGGCGGGAAAGGCTGCGGAGGTCTACCAGAGTGTCAGTGTGAAGATCAATGAGAAATATATTGTAACGCTGTTTGATCAAGGCGAGTCCTCCTACAACCGGCAGGATTATGGGGCTGCAGCGGAGAAGCTTCAGAAGGTGGTGAACCTGGATGAGTCTTATGATGACTGGAACGCAGTGTATCATCTGGCCCGGTGCTACCACAATCTGGAACAGAAGGAGCAGGCAGTCGCGTATTATCAGAAGCTGATCGAGCAGAAGCCTGGAACAGAGCGTGCCCGGAACTCCCAGCGGTATCTGGAAGAGCTGGGGCAGAGCCCAGCCCAGGATCCGACCTGATACAGTGTTGGACAAATAACTGGCGAAAGGCTGTACAAGTGTCAATGCACGGAAAGCAGGAGCCATATCCAGGGAGCGGTATTGGAAAAAAGAATAGCAACTACTTACAAAAGACGTCAACGGTAATTTTGGCGTCTTTTTCTTTTTATAATCATCGTGATAATCAGGAGGAAAACAGACATGGAACATAGATTTGAACGGGATACCGGGAGCCTGGTGATCCGAATGCCCAGGGAGGTGGATCACCATTCTTCCGAGCTATTGCGCTGGGAAACGGATGGCCTGCTGGCACGGTATCCGGCCAGAAATATTGTATTTGATTTTCAGGACACGGTATTTATGGACAGCTCCGGGATCGGTGTAATCCTGGGCAGATGCCGGAATTTAAGATTTGCGGGGGGACGCACCTACGCCGTCCACCTGAACGATCAGATTCAGCGGATATTTCAGATATCAGGTTTACATAAAGTAATCGAAGTGGAGCTATAAGGAGGAGGAAGCAGTGAAAAAGGAAATGAAGATGGAGTTTTCATCCCAGTCGGAGAATGAAGGCTTTGCAAGAGTTGCGGTGGGGGCTTTTATTGCATGCACAAACCCCACAGTGGACGAGCTGGCGGATATCAAGACGGCGGTGTCTGAGGCAGTGACCAACGCTATCATCCACGGATATGAGCAGAGAGGGGGAAAGATCTGGATTACCTGTGAGGTGGCGGATCAAAATGTGGAGATCAGTGTCATTGACACGGGCAGAGGGATTGCGGACATTGACAAGGCCAGAGAACCCCTGTACACCACGAAGCCGGAGCTTGAGCGTTCCGGAATGGGATTTACCTTTATGGAGGCTTTTATGGACGAGGTGCTGGTGGCCTCCAGCCCGGGCCAGGGAACCAGGGTGATCTTAAAAAAGAGAATCGGAAAGGCATAAGAACATGGACGAGACCATCGCTTTGATCGAACGGTCACACAAAGGGGATAAGGAGGCGAGGGATCGGCTGGTAGGAAGTAATCTTGGTCTGGTATGGAGTATTGTGCGCCGGTTTGATAACCGTGGCCATGAGATGGAGGATCTGTTCCAGATCGGAAGCATCGGTCTTATGAAAGCCATTGACAAATTTGATACCTCCTTTGAAGTGCGTTTTTCCACCTATGCAGTTCCTATGATCACCGGGGAAATCAAGCGCTTTCTGCGGGATGACGGCATGATCAAGGTCAGCCGAAATCTGAAGGAGACAGCTGCTAAGATCCAGGGCGTCAGGATTCGGCTCCAGAAGGAGCTGCTTCGGGACGCGACGTTGTCGGAGCTCTCTGAAGCTACCGGGATTGCACAGGAGGAGATCGTTATGGCGCTGGAAGCCAATGTGGAGGTGGAATCCATCTATAAATCTGTGTATCAGTCGGATGGAAATGAGGTCTGTCTGGCTGACAAGCTGCCGGAGAAGAAGGATCAGAATGAGATTTTATTGAATCAGATGCTTTTGACTCAGCTGCTGGAGAGCCTCGACGGAATGGAGCGGGAATTGATTGTGCTGCGTTATTTTAAGGATCGAACCCAGACCCAGGTGGCTGCGGTGCTTGGGATCAGCCAGGTACAGGTGAGCCGGCTGGAAAAGAAGATCTTGCTGCGGCTTCGGAATGTGGCAGGCTGATCCTGCTCGCAGGACGCGCAGTCAAAATGGTTGACCTTATCAGCGGGATGCGGTCAAAATGGCTGACCTTGCATACCAGAAAAAATTTTTTGTATAAAATGAAATAGAATGTCCATACTATCTTTCAAAAGCAGAAAAAGGAAGTGAAGATATGGGGCATAAAGTGTATCGGATATGCCTTCTGACAGTGGTGCTCATCGCCATTGTGGGAGGCATTTTCTATTATTTGAACTATGTGCGGGAGGAATCGGACATACAGTCAGGGACGCTGGTGCAGTGGGAAGCGGAAATCCAGGGTGATATGGTATGAGCGACACATTGTACATCAAGATTGATCAGAATATTGTAGTGCGCAAGCCCAATGTGGTATTGAAGGATATCGCCAGCCTGACCAGCACCAATGAGTCAGTGGTAAATAAGCTTAAAACCATGAAGGTACACACTTTTCATACAACAGTAAATGACAAGAAGGAGAAAACGCAGCTGAAGGTATTTTCAATTTTAAAAATCATTGAGCTCATCGGGAAGGAATATCCCAATCTGGATGTTCAAAATATGGGCGAGATGGATTTTGTGCTGGAGTATGTGCCAAAGGAAGAGCCAAAATGGATGGGAGCTGTAAAAGCCACCCTGATCTGTATCCTGATATTTTTTGGTTCTACATTTACCATTATGACCTTCAACAATGATGTGGGGGTTACGGAGGTCTTCCACCAGTTTTATAAGCAGGTGATGGGGAAGCCCAATGAGGGGTTTACGGTGCTGGAAATCTGTTATTCCATTGGACTTGGTGTGGGGATTCTCACCTTTTTTAATCATATCGGGAAAAAGAAGATTACTCATGATCCCACACCAATTCAGGTGCAGATGCGAAAGTATGAGAAGGAAGTGGATACGACTTTTATAGAGAACAGCAGCAGAAAGGGTACGAACATTGATGTGGATTAAGGAAATTTTTCTCGGATTCATCGGACTGGCCAGCGGACTGTCGGTGTCAGCGGGTGTGTTTGCCTTTGCGGTGACCTTGGGCGTGGTTCCCCGGTTTGCAGGAAAGACACACACCTCAGGAAAGGTACTGGCCTATGAGAATGCCATCTTCCTGGGCGGAATGTTTGGAAATCTGATGTCTGTCTTCCATTTAAAACTTCCGCTGGGGCTGTGGTTTGTAGGACTTTTCGGATTGTGCGCAGGCATCTACACCGGCTGTCTTGCCGTGGCTCTGGCGGAGATTCTGGACGCGTTTCCGATTCTTTTCCGCAGAACAAAGATGAAGGTTGGACAGAACTGGGTTCTGGTGGCCATGGCCCTGGGGAAGGTGGCAGGCTCCCTGTACTTTTATGCCCACCATATGGGAAGGTAAGGTGGATAAGTTCGAAAGGCTCGTATGCCCAGCGAGAGAAGACAAGACATGTCAGACAAAAATAGCGGGAAGCTGGCTGTCTGACAGCACGGCTGCATGAATGAATGAATGAAAGGGAGTCGTGGTAGAAAGCAAGGAGACAAGGTATGAGCGCAAATAATGAAAAAATGACAATAGAAGAAAAGAAGCAGCAGCAACAGGAGTACAACGCATATGTGAAGCAGGTGACGCCCACCCATTCCCTCTGGGGGAATATGGCCAAGGCCTTTCTGGTGGGGGGCATCATCTGCACCCTTGGCCAGGTCATTTTAAACATCGCAAAAAACGCGGGATTAGACAAAGAGATGTCCGGCTCCTGGACCAGTCTGATCCTGGTGCTTTTGAGTGTTGTGCTGACGGGGCTTAACATCTATCCCTCCATCGCCAACTGGGGCGGAGCCGGAGCTCTGGTGCCTATCACCGGCTTTGCCAATTCCGTGGGGGCTCCCGC
>CABQGZ010000272.1 GCA_902463835.1 uncultured Lachnospiraceae bacterium | reverse complement strand
ACTTAGCAAGCGGGCTATGAAAATAGCCTGCGCGCTTAGTGTCCGCTACGTTTTGGACGGAGCGAGAGCGCGTCTGATATGGGCATGTATCTTTCACTGGGGCGGGGCCGGTTGCTATATTAGGACACCTTTTCTCCGGGGCGTCCCTTTCGCCGTTTAGTAAACCATGTGCCTGCCCAAGCGGCGACCCCTTCGCCGCAAGAGTAACGATCTCCTTCCTGCGTCAAACCCTCATTTGAGCTGCATATTCTTTGATGATCTCCTCCTCGGAGAAGTGGTGCTTCACCCCTTCAATCTCCTGGTACTCCTCGTGCCCTTTTCCTAACAAGGCAACAATGTCATCCTTCCGGCAGTGATCCATCACGTAGTGGATGGCTTCTCTGCGATCCATGATCACCTGGTAAAAGCCGTGATGTACGTTAAGCCCTTCAATAATGTGGGCGGTGATGTGGGCGGGATCCTCGAAACGCGGATTGTCTGTGGTAAGAACGGAGAGATCCGCGTACTTTCCGGCAGCCAGACCCATGTCGTATCGCCTCTGTTTATCACGGTTGCCGCCACAGCCGAAGAGACAGATCAGCCGTCCTGGCTGGTAGCCTTTCAGCATGGAGAGCAGGCTTTCGGTGCTCAGAGCGTTGTGGGCGTAGTCGATGATGAAAGTGGCCAGGTGAGCGGCCTCCGGAATTAGCTGTGTGCGCCCCTTTACGGATACCTTTAAAAAGGCTTTTTTCACCGTCTCAAAATCAATGCCGAGCTTTGCGGCGATGGCCATGGCGATCAATGCGTTGTGGACATTGAATTCGCCCGGCATATTCAGTGTGATGTCACCGTTGTAAAGGCCGGTAACTGTGAAAGCGGAGCCCAGGACGCCCGGCTCCCAGATGCTCTCAATATCTGCGGCATACAGGTCTGCACTTTTTTCAGTTTCAACAGAATCAGAATTGTCTTGTACGGAAATCGTAATGGGATTCTTTGCGTCGGCAGTGACGTAACGCCAGTGCTCACTGTCCATGTTGGCAATGGCCAGTCTTGTCTGGTCAAACATCATTTTTTTGCAGTCACGATATTCCTCAAAATCTTTGTGTTCGATGGGGCTGATGTGATCTGGCGAAAGATTTAAAAACGCGCCGTAATCAAATAGAATTCCAGCCGTGCGTTTTAGCTTAAAGCCCTGGGAGGAGGCCTCCATGACCACATGTGTGCAGCCGTTTTCAAGCATCCGGGCGAAGAGAGAATGGAGCTCGAAGGATTCCGGGGTGGTGTTTTTTGTCTCAATTTTTTCGGAGCCGATGTAAGCTCCTACGGTGCCGATCATACCTACCTTGTAGCCGGCTTCCTCCAGAATCTGCTTTGTCATGAAAGCAGTGGTGGTCTTGCCCTTGGTTCCGGTGAGTCCGATCATGGTCATCTTCTCCGCAGGGTAGTTGAACCAGGCGGCGGCAACGAGCGCCAGGGCTTCCCGGGTGTCCTTGACCTGGATGAAGACAGGTGCGGAGCCGGCGTCAGAACTGCCAGCTTTTCGAAGTATGCCATCCTCCGGCATATCCTCAACCAGGAACGCCACAGCGCCCTTTGTCCATGCGTCAGTGATAAATTGATGGCCGTCGGAGCGGAAGCCCTTGATACAGACAAAGAGGGTGCCAGGGGTTACTTTGGCGG
The DNA here is from genome assembly GCA_902463835.1 of uncultured Lachnospiraceae bacterium. Classification (GTDB taxonomy): domain Bacteria; phylum Bacillota; class Clostridia; order Lachnospirales; family Lachnospiraceae; genus 14-2. The sequence continues at coordinate 3,744 of CABQGZ010000272.1, read as the reverse complement.
AATTGTATTCTACGGAGGTGATATTCACGTCCGTGTTTCCGGTAATCTGAATGGGGTTACATTTTTCAATAAGAGTTTTAAGCTTCATAAAATATCTCTCCTTCACATATGTAATGGGAAGGTCCTTTCATAAACATGTTGTCGTTCTCATCCCAATGGATGTACAGGGGGCCCCCGATCTGCTCCACGGTGACAGTCCGGCCGCAGAGTCCAAGAAGATTGGCAGCTACTACGGCGGTACAGCAGCCGGTGCCGCAGCCGATGGTCTCTCCGGTGCCCCGCTCCCACTCCCGGATCTTAATATAAGAATCATTCACCACCTCCGCGAAGGTCACGTTGGTGCGGTTGGGAAAGGTGGAGCGCAGGTTCTCAATGAGAGGACCAAAGTGCGCTACGTCAAAATCTGCCACGGAGTCCACAAAGGTCACACAGTGGGGATTGCCCCAGGAGACGCAGGTCACATAAAAAATCTGATCCTCCACCTCGATGGGCTGGTTGACAAAGGTGTCCAGCTCTGTGGTGACGGGAATCTGGAAGGTGTCCAGGACAGGCTTCCCAATATTTGCTGTAATGTTGGTCACAACGCCGTCCGCCACCTCCAGCTGGATATGCTGGTTCCCGCCGAAGGTTTCAATGTAAAAATCTGTCTTATCGGTCAAATGGTAGTCATATACGTATTTTGCGGTGCTGCGCAGCGCATTTCCGCACATTTCTCCTTCGGTGCCGTCGGGATTGAACATACGCATACGGAAGTCACAGACATCGGAGGGGCAGATGAGCACCATGCCGTCGGAGCCGATGCCGTAGTGGATGTCAGACACATGTCTTGCAAGGGCATTGTAATCCTCCGGCATTTTCTGATCGAAAGTATTGATGTAGACGTAATCGTTGCCGAAGGCCTGCATCTTTGTGAATTTTATCCTCATGGTAGTTTTCCTCCTAAGGATCTATGCACTGCGGGGTGTGTTGCATGCAGTCATAGGATTCCCGGTCGTATTTTCTTATTCTCCAATTGCCTGGGCCAGGTCATTTATGATATCCTGCGGATCCTCAATGCCGATGGAGATGCGGATGAAACGCTCGTTGATTCCAAGCTTGTCACAGGTTTCTTTTGGAATGGATTCATGGGTCTGGGTCAGCGGGTAGGTGACCAGGGTCTCAGTGCCGCCAAGGCTCTCCGCAAAAAGAATCATGTTCACGTTGGACAGAAGCCGATGTGCGGTCTCCTCACTGTCCAGCTCAAAGGAGATCATACCGCCGAAGCCGGAAGCCTGCCGACAGGATATCTCGTAGCCCGCATGATCCGGAAAGCCGGTATAGTATACCTTTTTCACCTTGGGACAGCTGCGCAGCCAGTTGGCCACCGCCATGGCATTTTCATTGTGGCGTTTCATGCGCAGGGAGAGCGTTTTGAGTCCCCGAAGCAGCAGCCAGCAGTCGAAGGGAGCCAGCTGATTGCCTCTGGATTTGATCTGGGCATGAAAATGGTCGGCCAGCTCCTGTGTTTTTACTACAGCAATACCGGCCAGAACATCGTTGTGTCCGCAGAGATACTTTGTACCGCTGTGGACCACTATATCCGCGCCCAGGGTCAGGGGACGCTGGAAATAAGGGGTCAAAAAGGTGTTGTCGACTACAAGAAGCGCATCATTTTCCTTTGCGATCCCAGAGAGAGACGCAATGTCCGCCACCTTCATCATGGGGTTGGTGGGCGTCTCCACAAAGAGCATCCGGGTGCCGGGGCGCAGCGCAGCCCGAACCTGAGCCAGGTCGCCCATATCCACATAGGTGAAATCACATCCCACATTCCGGAAGATCTCCTCGCAGATTCGGAATGTGCCGCCGTAGATATCGTCCGACAGCAGCACATGGTCGCCTGACTTAAGCAGGCCGAATACCGACATGTTGGCAGCCTGGCCGCTGGTAAAGGCGAAGCCCTCCAGGCCGCCCTCTAAGATCGCCATGGTGCGCTCCAGCTCCTGACGGGTTGGATTGGAGACTCTGGAATAGTCGTATCCGGTTGAGATGCCAAAGGAGCGATGGCGAAAGGTTGCCGTCTGAAAGATAGGGAAGCTGACAGCGCCCGTGATCGGGTCGCATCCCATGGCTCCGTGCACCACCTTGGAATCAAAATGCAGATTCTCTTTTTTATCATATTCATCATAGTAGCATTCGTTGATCATGAATTTATCCTCCGTTTTGAAAGTGTATAAACAACATGTTCTTTGAGAATTTTCTTATGCTTCGATGATAGCATAGGCGCCGTTGTACTGTCAATCTGAAAGCACTATATGCAATATGGAAAGCAATTTATGCGATATAAATGCAATATTATGTCAAAAATGTATTTGATAGGCTGCAAAGTCAGCACTGGAGTAGCAGCAAGCGGTCGTTTGTTTTACTTGTTGCCATCTGTTGTAGGCGCCTCTCCAAAACTCTTCTTGTAAGCCCTGGAAAAAGCGGAATAGCTGTGGAAACCACACTCAAAGCAGGCTTGGGTCACAGCCATTCCGTCAGCAATCAGTTCTCTGGCATAGCGGAGACGCTTCATTGCAACGTAATTCCCAAGGGTATATCCCGTCTCCCGCTTAAAGGAGTGCATCAGATAATATTTTCCCGTAAAAAATTGCTCCGCAAGCGTGTCAATGGAAAGATCCCCGGCAAGATGCTCATTAATATAGGAAAGGATCCGAAGAATCCTGTCATCGCCGCCGGAGATTGTCATAAAGTTCAATGGATCGTTGACAGCCGCTCGGTTTAGATGAATCATAAATTCAAGAAACAGTACATTTTGGTACAATTCATTGGCGTAATCTGTGTCGGAAAGCGCGTTCTCCAGCTCACGTGTCACCGTAAAGAGGCGGCTGCTCTTTCGGGAGGCAAGCCTAAGGACATGGGACTTCTCCTGTCTGGCCCGGGAAAAGCAAAGGGACAGGGATTCTGCGGAGGATAATCCATATGGAGCATTTCGCAAAAATTCCGGCGCCACATAGAGGATGATCCGCTCATAAGTCTGTCCGGTTTTTACAATAGGGCGGTGTACCTCCCCAGGATTTACCAGCACAATATCATAGGGCTTCAGCTCATAGGATCTGCCTTCGACACAGTAAGTGACATCCCCCTGAATGCGAATGAGAATCTTGAAAAAATCGTGATAGTGGTAAGTAAAATCACGGGCGATGTTGTCGACCGGATGAAACAGGCGGAAATTCTGTGTCAGATAGCCGCGTTTTTCATATTCTGTCATGGGATGTCTCCTTTTCATAAAATTGTGCCTCTAGTTTATCATGTTTTTACCTGCATAACAACTCAAAATTTGTGGCAGGAGTTCGTAAGCAGTGCCAAAGGTGTGTACAAAGAGGGAGCCGGTACTTTCGTACCGGCTTTCATATGAAAAAGATTTATGTGTATGAAAAAGTGAAGTTATCACTAATTGCTGGGAGGAACCTTGCCCTTAGGGCAAGGCTATGAAAAAGATTTATAAAAAGTAACTGAGGGAAATCAGTTGTCTGTATGGCAATTCTATAACATCGGGAACTTTCACGATTCTCACAATGCTTTGCGTATCAGTGGGAGACTGTTTATGCCGCCTGCCTGATGATAATAGTATACGCAGGATTTATGTCGCTGGTATGTTCACAATATGAGAATTTTGTGAATAATATATGAACATTCATGTCTTTTGAAAACTTTCGAAAACTTTAAGAAAAAATAAATTGGATTTTAGCGCCAAAGTGTGTATAC
>CABQGZ010000271.1 GCA_902463835.1 uncultured Lachnospiraceae bacterium | reverse complement strand
GTGCACAAACGTAGCGGACACTAACCTTGCTCGCCGTTATCACGACTCGCTCGCTAAGTGCCGACGTTTTGCAAGGGTCTGCAATGGGCACCTGCCGTATCCTGGGCTGTGTTAACGCAACAGCATAGACTGCGCTCTATCTGTATGTTATAAGCAATCGCATGACCGCATCCTACCTGTCAGTAATCTGTTCATTTTATAACAAACATGGTTTGGCCATATTCGATGATATCACCGTTGTTTACCAGAATATCTGCAACGGTTCCGTCGTATTCGCTTTCTATTTCGTTCATTAGTTTCATGGCTTCTATGATTCCTAGAACCTGACCTTTCTTTACTACATCGCCTACCTTTATAAATGGTTCTTCATCTGGAGAAGGGGAGGCGTAGAAGGTTCCTACCAGAGGAGAGACGATCCTATTTCCTTGCATTTCATTCTCTGGAACAGCAGTGCGATTGGATTGTTCTTCTGCAGCTCTTGCTATGGTTTGCGGTAATACTGCAGTCGGACTTGCGGTAACGATCGTCTGTTCCTTTTCTTTTCTAAGATCCAGCTTTACACCATTTTCCTCATAGGAAAATTTTGTCAATTCAGAATCAGACACAGCTTTTATCAATTCGATTAGATTTTCCAGTTCCATATGGTTACTCCTCTTTTTAAGCATTTCTTTTTTGAAATACAATTCCTATTCACGCACAATAATGTCCATTCATGAGTAATAATATCTGTTACAAAATTCTGTTAACAGCGTTACCCTAATGTAAGCATGTGCGCACCCTCACGCTAACACAGCCCTGCCCCGACATATACACAGATTGCCAGCAACATAGTTTTCCGACAAGAACATGCACAACTTGCCAATACCGTAGCCCCGGGGGAAGGGTATGCCCATGACAGACCCTTGAAAAACGTCGGCACTTAGCGAACGAGTCGTGATAACGGCGAGTGAGGTTAGTGTCCGCTACGTTTTGAATGGAGCGAGAGCGCGTCTGTCATGGGCATACCCTTCCCACGGGGCGACCCTTTGCAGTTCTCCCTTTCCACGGGGCGACCCTTTGCAGTTCTCCCTTTCCACGGGGCGACCCTTTGCAGCAATCTTTTTCCGCAGTCCTTCCCACGGGGCGGGATCTCCTCACTCATACTTTTTCACCAGCAAACTGGCATTATGCCCCCCAAACCCCAGAGAATTCGACAGCGCATACCCAAACTCCTGATGGATTCCGCGCCCTTTCACATAATCCAGATCCAGTTCTTCATCCGGAATCTCATAGCCAACCGTTGCGTGTATATAGTCGTGATTCATCTGCAGGATACAAGCAATCATTTCCACCGCCCCGGCAGCGCCTAAGAGGTGTCCCACCATAGACTTGGTGGAGTTCACCTTCATCTGGTAAGCATGATCACCAAAAGCAATCTTGATGGCTCTTGTCTCAAACAAGTCATTGTGATGGGTGCTGGTCCCATGGGCATTGATATAAGTTACTTCTTCGGGGCGGATTCCTGCCTCGGCTACCGCCTGTTTCATGGCCATGGCGGCTCCAATGCCATCCTCCTCCGGAGATGTAATATGATAAGCATCACTGGTGGCGCCATATCCCACTATTTCCGCAAGGATTACTGCACCGCGCTTTTTTGCGTGTTCCAGTTCTTCCAGTACCAGGGCGCCTGCACCTTCTCCCATCACAAAGCCGCTGCGCTCTTTGTCAAAAGGAATGGAGCAGCGATTCACATCATTGCTGCCTGAGAGCGCAGTCAGCGCTGCGAAGCCGCCGATTCCGATGGGTGTGATAGCGCTTTCCGCTCCGCCGGCCACCATCACGTCCGCATCCCCCACCTGAATGGAGCGGTAGGCTTCCCCGATGGAATGGGTTCCAGTGGCACAGGCGGTTACTACATTTAAGCTTTTTCCTTTTAATCCGAACTGAATGGAGACGTTTCCGGCCGCCATATTCGTGATCATCAGCGGTACCAGAAGGGGATTAATTCTTCCCGGCCCACGCTCCAGAAGCTTCGTGTGTTCCCGCTCCATGGCCTGCAGGCTTCCGATACCGGAGCCCATAGCACAGCCCACACGGTAAGGATCTTCCTGCTCCATGTCAATGCCGGACTGAAGTAACGCCTCCTTTGCGGCAGCCACCGCATACTGGCAGAACAGTTCCATCCGCTTCGCGGCTTTCACATCCATATAATTTTTTCCTTCAAAGCCTTTGATACTGGCTGCCACCTTGTTCTTGAAATCCGTGGTATCAAACTGGGTAATCTGGGAAAAACCTGTTTTGCCCTGCTGCAGGCTCTGCCAGAATTCCTCAACACTTAAGCCGATGGGAGTGATTGCCCCCATTCCTGTTACAACAACTCTTCTCACAATATTCCTCCGTCTCTCTGAAATCGTTTGGTCTGTATGAAGTATCCCTCCGTGGGATGCACACCCGCTTCACTAGGCGCGGATATAATATCTATCGATTTTATACCATACCTCCATCTACCTGTATTACCTGGCCGGTAATGTAGGAGGCTTCGTCGGATGCCAGGAATTTTACTGCGTTTGCCACTTCCTTAGGAAGACCGAATCTCCCTAGGGGAATATGGCTCTTTGCATTCTTGATCACCGTGTCGCTTAAGTGCTCCGTCATCTCTGTCTCTATGAATCCTGGGGCGACTGCGTTGACACGGATACCTCGGCTGGCCAGCTCTTTGGCTGCTGTCCTTGTCATTCCGATGATGCCGGCCTTGGAGGCGGCGTAATTAATCTGACCCGGATTACCCATGATGCCGGAGACGGAAGATATGTTGATGATGGAACCGCTGCGCTGTCGCAGCATTTGTCTTGCCGCGTGGCGCATGGTGTGGAAGCTTCCCTTCAGGTTGATATCAAGAACCTCGTTGAAGTCTTCTTCCGACATTTTGAGCAGTAGACCATCTCTGGTGATCCCCGCGTTATTTACGAGAATGTCAATGCTTCCTCGGGTGTCCGTGATATGCTTTATCATCTGGCCTGTGGCATCGAAATCGGCTACGTTGCAGCTATAGATCTCGCCGCGGCCGCCTGCGGCTTCTATCCCCGCAAGGACATTCTGGGCGGCTTCTTTGGAACCGTTGTAGTTGATAATTACATAGGCGCCGGCTGCTGCAAGGGTTTTGGCTATTTCGCGGCCGATTCCGCGGGAGGCGCCAGTGATGAGGGCGGTTTTGCTATTTAACATAATGAGGGGAATCCTTTCTGTAGGTGTGTGGAGTATAAGGTCGAAGGTACGCCCAGGAGCAAGGGTAGCTCCATGACAGACCCTTGCTCCTGGGCTGCGTTACCTGCTGACCAAGCTCTCCAGGTCTTCTACTGTTTCGATGTGAATGGCACGGACGTCTTTGTTGATTTTTTTTAGGAAACCGGTCAGGGTCTTTTTGGGTCCTATTTCTATAAAGGTATCTACGCCGTCCCGGATCATGCGTTCTATGCTTTGCTGCCAGCAGACTGGGGAAGATATCTGTTCCGTCAGAAGTTGTTTGATTTGATTTTTATCGGTCACGTATTCTGCGGTCACGTTGGTTACGTAAGGGTGATTGAAATCGTGGATCTCTACTGTGGCAAGCTCCTGTTCCAGCTTTTTTCCGGCTTCCTGCAGCATGGAGGAATGGAAGGGGCCGCTGACATTTAGAGGGATGCAGCGTTTGGCTCCGGCGACTTTCAATGCTTCCGCCGCTGCTTCTACCGCCGCTTTTTCCCCGGTGATCACCGTCTGTCCGGGGCAGTTGTAATTGGCCACGGATACGATGCCTGCGGTCTTCTGACAGACAGCTTCGATCACTTCATTTTCCAGGCCCATGACGGCGGTCATCGCTCCGCCATATGGCACAGCATCCTGCATGAGAGCTCCGCGCTTTACGATCAGAGCCAGGGCCGCCTCGGTGGTCAGTGCCCCACAGGCTGCCAGGGCTGCATATTCGCCAAGACTTAAGCCTGCGTATACATCCGCATCAAATCCTTTTTCACGGGCAGCTGCCAGAATGGCCAGCTCCGTACAGAGCATGGCTACCTGGGTATATTTTGTTTCGTGTAATTTTTGAGTTCCTGCATGGGGATTGGGCTGACCTGATCTGCCAGCTGGAATACTTCTCTTGCACAGGCAAATGTCTCATAAAAATCTCTGCCCATTCCTGTGTATTGTGCTCCCTGTCCCGGGAAAATAAATGCGGTCTTACTCATAACGTTCTCCTGTACGCAATGCTTTCTGCGTTGTTTCCCTAAAAAATTAATTTCCTTATACTTGATAGCGCCCGCCCAGAAGCTTTAAGGTTTCCTCCATGATCTCCTGGATCATCTCCTGGCAGGACTGCTCTTTGCGGATCATGCCTGCGATCTGGCCCGCCATAACGGTTCCATTCTTTACATCTCCATCCATTACCGCATTTCGAAGAGATCCCACAGCCAGCAGCTCCAGTTCTTCAAAGCCTGCTCCCTCTGCTTCCTTTTTCAGGTACTCTTTTGTCATCTGATTGCGCAGCTGACGGATGGGGTGGCCGTGACTGCGCCCTGTTACGGCTGAGTCGATGTCTTTTGCCTTGAGGATGCGTTCCTTATAGTTAGGATGACAGATGGATTCCGTGGCTACCACAAACCGTGTGCCCATCTGTACCGCTTCTGCGCCAAGCATAAATGCAGCCGCCATTCCCCTTCCGTCGCCGATACCGCCGGCAGCGATGACGGGAATCTGTACGGCATCCACCACCTGGGGCACAAGTGTCATAGTGGTAGCAGCGCCAATATGGCCGCCGGATTCCGTTCCCTCTGCAATGACTGCGTCCGCTCCGCCCCGCTCCATCATACGGGCCAGTGCAACACTGGCCACCACTGGGATCACCTTACTTCCGGCAGATTTCCACAGATCCATATATTTTCCGGGATTGCCTGCGCCGGTGGTGATCACGGGAATCTGCTCCTCCGCCAGTACCCCGGCAACCTGGTCAGCAAAAGGGCTCAACAGCATCACGTTCACTCCTATGGGACGATCCGTCAGCTGACGCGCTTTATGTATCTCCATGCGCACCACTTCGGCGGGTGCGTTGGCGGCGCCGATGATTCCCAGGCCCCCGGCATTGGATACAGCCGCCGCCAGGTGGTGCTCCGCCACCCAGGCCATGCCGCCCTGGATGATGGGATACTCAATCTGTAAAAGTTCTGTGATTCTTGTTCTCATGGTTTATTCGACACCTTTATTTTTCAGATAGTCCATAACTGCTCCCACAGTGTTCAGGTTCTCCAACTCCTCAGAGGGAATCTCCACATGGTATTCGTCCTCCAGAGCCATAACCAGTTCGAAAAGATCCAGGGAATCCGCACCCAGGTCATCCTTAAAGGAAGTCTCCATTGTAATCTCAGCATCCTCTGCGCCTAACTGTTCCTTGATG
>CABQGZ010000270.1 GCA_902463835.1 uncultured Lachnospiraceae bacterium | reverse complement strand
TTTTAGTTGTGTTAAAATTGTGTTAATATTTATTTCCGGTATAAGAACACACCCTCTCTTCTCCTATAGTTCAATCTCCATATGATATATTGCAGAAGGGCAGAAAAATAGCATGACCATACAGTCATGCTATTACCATTTATAGAAATATGTTTGCATTGCATATGAAGCAATTGTTCCATGAAATCTTTTAGAACAGATCACTATGAGTTCCTGTTCTAGTCAAATACAAAATCAATTCTCCATTATCAATCTCATAGGTTTCTTAATGATATCTGTCAGTAACGAGATATCATACCCCCGCTTTTGAGCCCGCTTTAAATCTTTTTGAAACTTTACAGTAGGCTTTATTATATACTTCATCCTAACAGCTCCCTCATCATCTCATCTACGTCCGTATAGGCTTTTCCGATGGACGGATTCTTCTTCATTTGTTTCACTTCCTCAAAAGCCTCTTTCGTCTCATCGTTCGGTACTTCCCGTGAAATCGCAAATGGAATTCGCTGCTCTCTTACAGCCTGCTTCACAAATACAGTAAAAGCAGATGTCATATTCAGACCCAAATCCAAAAATAGTTCTTCCGCCTGCGCCTTTAAACTTTCATCTATCCTCATTGTTATATTAGTCGTTGCCATAATTCATAACCTCCTTTATGATAGTATATTCCAAAATTGCATTTTCGTCAATACAATACATGTGCATTGCACGAAAAATATTTCAGCAACGATCCTGATACTCCGACGGTGATACCCCCACAATCTTTTTGAATGTACTGGAAAAATACGTAATATCATGGTATCCTACCAGTTCCGCCACTTCATAGACCTTATACCGGCAATTGGCCAACAGCTTCATGGCGGCACTCATGCGATACCGCGTGATGTAGGCCATCACCGTGTACTCTGTTTCCTTCTTAAAAATGTGGCTCAAATGGCCTTCACTGATGCCGATCGTATCCGCAATCGCTCCCACGCAAAGGTCATCGTCTCCATAGTGGAGAGAGATATAACTGATCGCTTCCATGACATATTTGCTTTTATCTCCGCTTTTTAAAACAAGCGCAGGCGCTTTTTTCCCTTCCTCCGCATTCCCGGTATCGCGTTCCTGTTGAATCCGATCTCTTATCCGGCTTACTGCGTTCTCAAGCTCGCCGTCCTCAAAGGGCTTTAAGAGATAGTCGGAAGCCAGCAGCTTTATGGCGTTCTGGGCATAGGAAAAATCACTGTAGGCGGTCAGGAAGATCACGCGGGCTTTGCTGCCCTCCTCCCTGAGACAGCGCAGCATCTCGATGCCGTCCATCTGGGGCATACGAATGTCGGAGATGATCAGATCCGGGGCGTAGCGTTTGGCTGCAGCTATACCGGCAATGCCGTTCTCGGCTTCGGCGACGACCATGCAGTCTAAGGACGCCCAGTCGGTTTCCATGACGATTCCTTTGCGGACGAAGGCTTCGTCGTCTACTACTAATACTTTTAGCATGTTTGTTCCTCCTTTCAATGGGTGTTTAGACAGACGCGAGGGGGACGCCCGGGGGCGGAGATATCCCCACGTCAGACGCGCTCTCGCTCCGGGCGCGACGTAGCGGACACTAAATTGGCAGGCGGATTGTGATACGGGTGCCGCCTTGTTGGGGTTGGGTGGCGTGCAGGCCGTATTGGTCTCCGTAGTGGAGGCGGAGAATGGTGTCTACGTTGTAGAAGCCGATGTGGCCTTGGGGCTTTTTCTCGCTTCGGGTGTTCAATTCCTGCAGTTTTTCTGGAGAGATTCCTCGGCCGTTGTCCCAGACCTCAATCTGCAGTTCTTGGTCGCTGCGCCGAGCAGTGACCAGGATATGACCGTCTTCTCTGCCTTCCAGGCCGTGCAGGAGGGCATTTTCTACGATGGGCTGGAGAATCAGTTTCGGAACTGTGCAGTTCAAAAGGTCTTCCGGCACATCTGCTTTGTAGTGAAAACTGCCGGAAAAACGAATTTGCTGGATGCGGATGTAGCTGTCTACCAGGTTCAGTTCTTCCTTCAGGGAGATGAAGGGTTCTCCGGATATGCTGGTTCTGAGGATTTTTGCAAGCTTTGTCGCCATGGTTGCCAGTTCTTCCACTCCGTTGGCTTTGGCGGCCCACTTCATGGTAGTATCCAGGGTATTATAAAGAAAATGGTTCAGCTGGGACTGCATCATGGCGATGCTTGTCTCATTCAATTCCCGCTGTTGGCTGACCTGGCGTTCTATGTGGCCTGCAAGCTCCACGGTCATAGTGTTGAAATGGCGAGCCAGCTGCCCCAGCTCATCCTGGCGGTCTGTCTCGACTCTGGTGTCAAGTCTGCCCTTCTGGACCCCCTTCATGGCGTCTGTGAGGAGGCGCACCGGGCGGGTCAGATTATTGCTCAGCCCATAGGCCACTGCGATGCACAGCGCCATGCTCACAAGGGTCATGACAAACATGACGCGGTACATGGTCTTTATGGTTCCTGCCGCAAGCGTCTGGGGGCGCAGGCAGACGACGAAAAGACCTGTACTGCCAATCTCGTTGATATATACATTGCTGTTCTGATAGCTGGTGGACAATTGTTCTCCTAACAGAAGTTGATAGCGCAGCACCTGTGCAATCTCCGCTTTCTCCGCGGTGCCGGTGCAATAGATCGGATTCCAGAACTGGTTCAGAATGCAGACTCCATCCTGGCTGCCATACAGGCCACCCAAGATTTTTTCGAAATGTTCTTCTCGCAGGCTGATGACCACATAGCCCATCAGTCCGCCTTCCTCATTCTGTATCAGTTTTGCTGCTTTCAACAATGTATCTGCATCCTCGGCACTTTGAAGTTCCTGGTGAAGCACCATTTTGTCCGGTTCCGCGGCAGCTGCCCGCAAGATTCCCCAATACACCGGCAGCTTGCCATGAATCGTTCCCGCACCTGTGGAACAGATGCACTGGCCGGTATCCGTGTAGATATCAAATTGTGCCTGGTCGCGTATTCCCTCTGTCAGGGCATACAGCCGGGCATAGATCTGGCTGCCTGCTTCCAAAGTGACGCCATCCTGCCCGCCTTTTTCCCGGCTTATCGTTTTCGAAGTTTCGGAAGCTATAAGCTTCATGCCCTCCAGCAATTTTTTATCTGTACCGAGCCGCTTTGTGACAGTGTCAAATTCTTCCACCTGTGTTCTTAAGGCTGCCTCTATCTTTTCCACCTGCTGCAGATCCCGCTTTGTATCCTCCGATTCCAGCCGCATCTGAAAAAGTCGAATCAGCAAGCTTGATGTCAGGATCAGCGGAACTACTGCAGCCACCAGGAATCCACACAGTAATTCCCTTTTAAATGATTTCCTTATGTATCCTTTCATAAAGGACCTCCCTGTCCGGTCAGATCCTTCCACCATCCAAGAAGCTCCTTCTGATGGGCGCCTGCCCACTCCAGGTCAAAATCCATGGTATCCATCTCCGGAAAACCCTCCTTGGATCCAATGTCCGTCCGCACGCTTCTCCGGCAAAGGCTGTCTCCCAAAAATTCCTGTACTTCTCTGCTTACCACAAAATCCAGAAACAGCCGGGCGTTTTCACTGTGGGGTGCATTTTTTACAATTGCCGCTCCATCCGGCACAGCGCTGACCCCGTCCCCGGGATAGATAATGCCAATGTCCGCCCCGCGCTTCCTGGCCTTTAAGGCGCTTTCCTCCAGCGTGATTCCTACCAGCTTTGTTCCCTGTGTCACCTCATCAATCACCCGCTGGGAATCCGGCAGAATCTCACCGTCCAGCACATCGTAAAAGTCCTTCACCAGTTCCTTTGGTGCCAGCTTTTTCACCTGACACATGGTAAGCAAGGCCGTACAGCTGGTTCCGGAACTCAGAGGATCCGCAAAAGCTAGCCTTCCTTTCCAGGTTTCATCAAAGAGTGCTTCCCAGGTTTTCGGCGCCTCCGCCTCCTCCACCAGCTTGTTATGGTAGATAAACACAATGGGCAGCCTGGAAAAACCAATCCATTTTCCTTCTGTGGAGTAAAAGCCCGGGGAAAGATGTTCCCTGCCACTGCACAGATAGGGTTCAAAATATTCCTTAAAGGCCTCATAGCTCTCCACACCACCGCCAAACATCACGTCGCAGGAAGACTCCCCTGCCTCAACGGCAAGCTGCTCCATAAGCTCTATGGTTCCGCCAGTCTTTATCTCCACCCATACCCCGGTGCGCTCCTCAAATTCCTGCACCAGAGGGCCGTATACTTCCTTTTTGTGTGAGGTGTAGAGAACAAGCTTCTTCTCATCACTGACGGAAAAATGATTGTCCGCTTCCACCGTGGCAGTTTCCATGCCATACAGACCGAGAACCGCAAGGAGACAAGCCACCGATGCAAATGCAATAAGAAACGCTGCACGCCCATTGCGCTTCTGCGAAATCTGCAAAAATCTTCCGCTCTTTTTCATTGGAATCTCCCCCTCCTTATTCCTTCCCTATAATTTTTTCTATCCCGAGAACTTCCCTATATTGTATAATTCCCTTAAATTTATATCCCCCTATAAATTCTCCTACCCTGGAAATTTTCCCTGACCCGCCGGTGTGAGGAAATGTGTCAGATACGCCTCAAATTTCGGTGTCCACCAATCCCGGTAGCCTGCCCGGGTGGGCTGGATATTATTTGCCATATACAGCTTCTGCCCTTCCTGGGTTACAATGTACATTCCCCTGTCATTCCACAGATCCAGCACGCCGATATTCCATTTCTTCTGAAGCCGCAGCAATCGATTCACCATAGCGTCGTAATATTCGCCGCCATACTGATATCTGGCTCCGGTGTGAAAGATCACCGGGCAGCCCCAGGTCTCTTTTGCGTAAGCTATGATGTACTCCATGGCTCCGGTCACCGTATTGGTATCGAAATCACTAAGCTCCGTGCTCTTGGATATCTTGCCCAGGGGCACCCTTTTGTGGGCATCGCTGGCGGGAAGCTGACAGACAAAAGCATCTGCCTGTATATTTTTGTCTATGGTCTTCAGGCGGGCAATGTAGGACTTGGGTCCAATGTCCACCAGCGTAGTGCCGCAGACAGCCTCCTTAATGGAATGTATTCCGTCCCGCTTCTGCATATATTCCACAAAGGATTCTCCCTTAGCCGCCGACCCGTAGGTCACGGAGCTGCCCAGGAATATGATCGTCTTACCATACAGCGGGCTGTTCTCCATCTCCTGGGTTCTGGAAACACTGTATTTTTTCGCATTTCCTTTGTAGTAGCCTCCGCGGTTTAACGCAAAAAGCAGCAGCGGAAGCAAGGTAAAAAGTATGGTTATTACACACAGCGTCATCATCATAAAAATCACCTCATTTTTTCATCCCCTCGAACCTCATTGGTTCGATCCTTACTTAAAGAATAATTCCATTATGTCCCGAAATCAATATTTTAGCCACTTTCTTGGCAGAATTTTAATTCCTGTTTTAAAT
>CABQGZ010000269.1 GCA_902463835.1 uncultured Lachnospiraceae bacterium | reverse complement strand
AAGTCGGCGCAGCTGCGGAGCTGGTCTCCCAGGAATCCCGGAAATATGTGAAGGAGCATCCTGAAAAATGGCCCCTCATCAGCACCGCCTGTCCTACGGTAGAGCGGCTGATCCGCGTCCGCTTCCCCAATCTCATCGATCACATGCTTCCGCTCCTGCCTCCAGCGGAGGTAGCAGCGAAGCTGGCAAGGAAACGTGCCATGGCAAGAACAGGGCTTGCGGCAGATAAGATTGGTATTATCTTCCTCTCTCCCTGCCCCTCCAAGGTCGCTTTCGTCAATTCCCCCCTCGGCATTGCCGAGAGCAGCATCGATGGGGTCATGGCCATCAAGGATGTCTACAAGATCCTGCTGTCCCATATGAATGAGGCGGAACAGCACACCAGGAATCTCTCCATCTCCGGGAAGATTGGCATCGGCTGGGGAATCTCCGGCGGCGAGGCGGCCGGCATGATCAACGGGAATTACCTGGCCGCCGACGGCATTGAGAATGTCATCCGTGTGCTGGAGGATCTGGAGGATGAGAAGTTCACGCCAAACCTACAATTTATCGAACTGGATTCCTGCAGCGGCGGCTGCGTGGGCGGTGTGCTGAACGTGGAGAATCCATATCTGGCCAGGGCTAAGCTGAAACAGCTGAACCGGTATATGCCGGTATCCATGCAGCACCAGGAGGATTATCCTGTATTCTCCCACAGCGACCTGTATTTTACAGAGGAGATCACATACGAGCCTGTATACCGGCTGGGAAAAACCATGATGGAGAGTATGGCCAATCTGGAGATTGTAGAAAAGCACGTGAGCGATTTTCCAGGGCTGGACTGCGGCTCCTGCGGTGCCCCAACCTGCCGTGCCCTGGCGGAAGATATTATCCGGGGCTACGCAAAAAAGGAGGACTGCATCTACCTGCTGCGGGGCTATTATGACCGGATGAAAAAGAGCCAGCTTTTCAAGGGAGCGGACATGGAGGAAGATCCGTTTCTTACAGAGGCAGACATGAAAGGAGAAAAATTATGACGGTAAAAGAATTGATAGACACTGGTATTTTTACACTGGTAAACGAAGGAACAAAGATAGATCGGGAGATTTCCACCCCCTACTGCTGCGATCTTTTGAGCGTTGCCATGAGCAGCGCTCCCGCGGACGGCATCTGGTTCACGGTGATGGCCAACCTGAATACCCTTGCGGTGGCATCTTTGACGGAGACAGCCTGCATTGTACTGGCACACAACACTGCATTAGATGACAATACACTGGCCAAAGCAAAAAGCGAAGGAATCACCCTTTTTCGGACAGAGCTGCCGATTTTTGACGCCGCACTGCTCTTTTATCAACAACTGGAATAATATCTTATCATGCTGACATTTGCTTTCCAGCGAATGCCAATGAATCAGGATATTTACAAAGGAGGCGAAAGATCCGCCATGCCAAAAATCAGCTATGATCTCCACATCCATTCCTGTCTCTCGCCATGTGCGGATGACGATATGACCCCAGGCAATATCCTGGGGATGGCTTCTCTGATCGGTCTGGACTGTATTGCGCTTACCGACCACAATACCTGTAAGAACTGCCCCTCCTTCCTGGCGCAGGCGGAAGCTTTTCCCCTGCGAGCCATTCCCGGCATGGAGCTCACCACCATGGAGGAGGTGCATGTGCTGTGCTATTTCAAGTCCCTATCCGACGCCATGCGCTTCGATTCCTATGTGGAGGCGCATTTGCTGCCCCTGCCCAACCAGCCGGAGCTCTTCGGCAATCAGCTGCTGTGCGATCCCTCGGATGGTGTCAGCGGCACCTACGAAACCTTGCTGATCTCTGCCACAGACATCTCCTTCTTTCAGCTGGAGGAGCTTCTTTCGGACTACAACGGCTTTCTCGTTCCGGCCCATATTGACAAGAACAGCAACAGCCTCATCAGTCAGCTTGGCTTTGTCCCGGAGGGCTGCCATTTTTCCTGCTTTGAGGTACACAATCTAGCCCGCAGTCAGGAATTAAAAGAAAAATACCCCACGCTCACGGATTGTCAGGTGCTGTGCAGCTCCGACGCCCACCGACTGGTGGATCTCCATGAGAGGGAGTATTTTTTACCAACCGTTCAGCCATAGGTGCCTCTGCGGATGACACAGGCCAAACGAATCTACCTTATCTGTCCATTTCCATAAATAATGTACTTGGTGCTGGTCAAAGCGATGAGCCCCATCGGCCCTCTGGCGTGCAGTTTCTGGGTGCTGATGCCGATCTCCGCGCCAAAGCCGAACTCAAAGCCATCCGTAAAACGGGTGGATGCGTTCACATACACCGCCGCCGCGTCAATCTCATTTAAGAATTTCTGGGCATTGGAATAATTCTCTGTGATAATGGCCTCCGAATGTCCCGTATTGTACTTGTTGATGTGGGCGATGGCCTCCCCAACGGAAGACACCGTCTTTACCGAAAGGATATAGTCCAGGTACTCTGTGCCCCAGTCTTCCTCTGTGGCGGGCATCATTTTTCCCATATGCCCCGTCATTGCCGCCAGACTCTTCTCATCTCCACGGATCTCCACGTTCTTTTCCCGCAAGCGCTCCACCAGCATGGGCATGATCTGATCCACCACCTTCTCATGAATCACCAGCGATTCACAGGCGTTGCAGACGCCGATGCGCTGTGTCTTGGCATTGTGAATAATATTCACTGCCATCGCCAGATCCGCGTATTCGTCTACATAGATATGGCAGTTGCCCGTGCCCGTCTCGATCACCGGAACGGTAGCATTCTCCACCACGGTCCGGATCAGTCCTGCGCCGCCTCTTGGAATCAGCACATCGATATAGCGGTTCAGACGCATAAAAGCCCGGGCGGTATCCCGGCTGGTATCCTCAATCAGCTGTATGGCAGCCTCTGGTATGCCATGCTTCCCGCAGGCTTCCTGCAAAGTCTTCACAATGGCGATATTGGAATGAATGGCATCGCTGCCCCCCTTCAACACCACTGCGTTTCCCGTTTTGAAGCACAAGCCGAAGGCGTCCGCCGTCACATTTGGGCGAGCCTCATAGATGATTCCCACAACGCCCAGCGGAACGCGCTTTTGCCCGATCATAAGACCGTTGGGGCGCTGCTTCATGGAGAGCACCTCCCCGATGGGATCCTCAAGTCCCACAATCTGGCGCAGTCCTTCTGCCATCTGCTCAATCCGCTCTTCATTCAGCATGAGACGATCCACCAGCCCCTGGGGCATGTGATTTGCCTTGGCCGCCTTCAAATCCTTCTGATTTGCCGCAATCAGCGCTGCACGCTGTTCCACCAGCAGCTCTGCTGCAGTTAAAAGTACCTGATTCTTTTTTCCGGTATCCAGCACCCGCAGACAAGTCTCTGCTTCCTTTGCCAGGATCCCGATCTGTTCCAATGTAGTTGCCATGTCGCTTCTCTCCTGTTTTTATTCTATCTACTGCTCCAGCAATGCCCCAACCATGCCATCATAACCATACAGCTTTGCCGCCGCCAGGATTCCCTCACTGATCTCTTCTCTGGAATACCCTGCCTCCTCCAGCTGTTCTTCCTCAAAAGTGTTGACGTAATCATAGAACAGAATCGCCATTTTAAATGCTTCCCGATCCGTTCCATCCAGCAGATCCGACAATTGATTCTCCGCTTCATCGATCCGGCCTTCCCTTGCCAGAAGCTTCAGCTTACGGTAAGTGGTCTCCAGATCCATATTCTCGAATTCAACCTCATCGGCATAGCATGCTTTTCTATGGGTGTGTGCCCTGTTATCTGATTCTCATAGGTAATTCCGACCCGAACCGCCTCTGGATAGTCCGCTGTATAACGGTCGTAATACCCTCTCCCATAGCCCATCCTGTTCTTCTGACAATCAAAGACCAGGCCGGGGGTTAGAATCAGCGGTCTTATCACCTCCACCACCTGATGGCTCACCGGCTCCATCACATGAAAGCATCCCTCGCGAAAATCCCTAAGGTTCTCCACCTGAAAAAACCGTATCCTGTCACCCTCCGTCTTCGGAAAAGCCACCTGCTTTCCCAGTCGCAGCGCCTCTCCGGCAGCTTCCAGCAGATCCACCTCATTGCCCAGCGGATAATAAAAATAGATGGTCTTTGCCTGTAAAAATGCTTCCCAGCGAACAAGATGCTCGCATATTTTTTGTGACCACTCCGCCACCTGACAGTCAGACAACTCATTTCTCATTTGAAGATATCTCTGCCGCATCTGCTGCTTATCCATCATCTGCATCATCAATTGGCCTGTTTCCGGCCATACTTCTCGCCGAGATTCTCAATACTTCCATCGGGATTCACAACATCAATGTTGTCAAGCTGCCCCCGAAGGTTCCTGCGCACAGCTGCAATGTATTCCTGGCGAAGCAGAGCCTGCTCCTGCTTCTCCTGCTCAGTAAGTCCCTCCGCCTTGAATTTCCTCGCCAGCACATTGATTCTGTCTATCTTTTCCTTGGTGATGATCGTCATATTATCTACTCCCTTCCTCTGATTCTTTTCCTGCCAGCTCTCCCCTCGCAAGTATAAATAAAGCCCTAGTCCCGCACTCTGCTTTACACGTACGAATCCTGTATGTAATCTGCGATATAGAAATCCTCATCCTTGTGCGCCAAAAAAGTAGTCCCTACAAAATCGCCCTCGAAAATCTCGTGGAGAATTCCCACATCCTTTCCGTTGCCAATAACCATATCAGCTCCGGACAAGGTGGCAATCTTCGCCGCAGTCAGCTTTGTAGCCATGCCGCCGGTGCCCACATCGCTTCCGGTGGATTCCTTCGCCATATGCAACACCGATTCATCCAGCGTGTCCACCACGCGGATCAGCCTGGCATCTGGGTTCTCATGGGGATCATCCGTGAAGAGCCCGTCAATATCCGAGAGCAGAATCAGCAGATCGGCTCCCACCAGGGATGCCACAATGGCCGACAACGTATCGTTATCGCCAAACTGCATCTCGTAGGTAGACACCGTGTCATTCTCATTTACAATGGGAATCACCCCCAGTGAAAAGAGCTCCTCAAAGGTGTTCTGGGCATTCTTCCTGGATACATTGTCCAACATGGTTCCCTTTGTCATCAGTACCTGTCCTGCCACTTGGTTGTACTCCGCAAAAATCTTCTGGTATGTCATCATCAGCCGTGCCTGTCCCACCGAAGCGCAGGCCTGCTTGAGGGCGATGGTCTTGGGGCGTTCCGTCAGTCCAATGGCCTTGCGGCCCACCGCAATGGCGCCGGAGCTCACCAGGCACACATCCATTCCCTGATTGCGGATGTCACACAATTCCCGCACCAGCTTCTCCAGCTTTGTAAAATTCAGATTTCCTGTGGTCTCATGGTTCAAAGACGAAGAACCAATCTTCACCACAACGCGTTTTTTCTCTTTGAAGCTTATCATAACGTAGTCCTTCCGTTCGTAACTTTTCTGTCATCCTCTTACTTTACCACAGAAAAGAAA
>CABQGZ010000268.1 GCA_902463835.1 uncultured Lachnospiraceae bacterium | reverse complement strand
ATTTAAGGCAACCGAAAAGGAGGTATCCGTGAGTGTAATCGCAAGCTTCTGCCAACAGTCAAATGCAAATTCTCCAATCCGTATATTTTTCAAATGATAGGGGCATTCATTTCCAAGACGGACATAACAACTGCCGTTGGAGTAGAATTGCAGCTTTACCAGGTCATGCATCCCGCTGCGCAGTTCCAGGGTTCTCCCCGGCGTTGTATCCAGGATTCCACCGACAATCTCTGCCCGATATGCTCTGTCCATATAAAAATCCAGCTGAAGCCGTCTCAGCCGCCCCTGCTCCGGTATCTGATAGACCGCTGCCGCCGTAGGCGGTAATTCCCCGGCAGCAAAGACCAGCATATCCCCCTTTGCCTGTACTTTCTTCGTATATAGATGCCAATCCCGGAGCTTCTGCGGAAGTTTTTGTAAGGCTGCAGTCATCGTATCAAAAGAGATCCTTCCAGACACTCTGGGCATTTGGGGTTCCTCATTCAGCAACGCCTCCACCCGTTCCAGTTCCTTCTCATCCACAGCCTTCTCGGGCCTCCCAGGCACATCATAGCAGCGCTCCAAAAAGGCAGCATAATGCTCTAAAAAATCTCTGCGTTGTTCCACTGTGAAATCATCGTCCCCGGTAAAATCCGTATGTCCTTTTTGGAACAGACTATTTTGACATACAAACTCATGAAAAACCGCCATACTTATCATTCCTCTATCGTTTCTTTTTTCTGTTCGGGAAGCGGCCACACGCGCAATCCTCCGAACCTGTTCGAATCCACTTTTTTCACATCAGATGATGCGGATCTCCTCCGGCGCATCCACGGTCACCACCGTTTTACCGCCTTCCTTCCTAGCCAAAATGGATACCTGGCCGTAAGGTGTGGGGTAGGTTCCCTCCGCCCACAGAAGGTTGCCCAGCTTTGGCTGCACCTTCAGACATTTACAGCCTGGCTCTGCGATGTGGCATCCCAGAACCTCCTCCGCCAGGAAAGCCGCCGGAGCACTGCTCCAGCCATGGCAAAGGGAATGACGGAATCCCCGGTAACAGTACCGGCCGTTGTCCCCGTGAATGTCATAGGCGCCGCCTTCTGCCAATGTTTCAATGCTGGCGCCCTCCCGCATCCAGTCCAGATCAAAGTCCTCCCAGAAGGTGGTCGCCCCCGCCCGGAGCATGGCTCCATAATATTCCCGCAGCATATCAAGCGCCATGGAGACATCTGTCGTCTGTGTGGCTGCTTTCAGGATGTAATAGCTCTGGAAGGTTGACATTCCTCTTCCTCCCCCTTCTGTCAAAGCTTTTCCCGCTTCCTTCCCATCACACATGCCAGCCAGCTGCAGCATTGCTGTCACCTGCTTTTTCACCCCCGGCTTAAACTGTGCTCCGGTAAGCGCCTTCGCCTTCTGCGCGCAGGTCGCTGCCAGCCCGGACTCCTCTATAATGCGGCAGAGCTCTTCCGCGGCGCCAAGTGTCTGTGCAAACAAGCCGTATATACCGGCCTTTGCCTCTGAGTGATCCCTGGTGGGCCAGTCCAGGAAATAGCCTGACCGCAGTTCCTCTTCCACCAGAATCTCTCCGCCCTCCTGGTGTACCAGAGCAAGCAGCTGCATAAGCAATGGTTTCCAATACCAGGAAAGCTCCGATACAAGCTCTGTCCTGCCACTGTACCAATACCAGTCCTTCAGTACCAAAAGATACCACATTCCATAGCTGGCGATTCCGTTAGGCCAGCCCGGCAGCGGACTGTTCTTCGCCACATAGCGCAGGGAATCATCCACAATGGGATCCGCCCCGAACACAGTTCGAATGGTCAGAACCTCCGGATGCATATCTCCAATCCACACCAGCCGATCCCTTTTGATTCCATCCCACAGAAGATTCTGCATGGACAGGTGAACCGTATATGCACAAGTATCATAAATACGGTTCAAAAGCGCATCACTGCACCGGAAGGTTCCCCGATATGGAATGTCCCGGTAAATACTTACCCCCTGCAGAGCATACAACTTCACAAAGGTATCCGGCTCCGTCAGTTCGATAGACACAAAGCGGAAGCCGGTCTGCCCAATCCGGTTACAGCCGTTTGGCGGAAGCTTCACATCAAAGTCCCGCATACCATGGTCACAGCCGGCATTTTTCACTCCCTTTGGCGTCATTGCTTCATTGGCGGATTCGCCAAATCGTATCTTTGCCGATACCCCTGCCATAATCCCCAGCTTTTGGGTGATCACCTGTAATCCCCCATAAAGTTCTGTGCCAAAATCCAACAGGATTACTGCCCGCTTTCCATCCTGTGTGGATAAGGTCGTATAATCCTCTCCCCATGCGTAGGCTTGTGTATCTGTATTTTCAAGCACCCATTCTGCCCGTTCCACGCCTTCCGATGCATACACAATCCGCTTTGGCATAATCAGGTCGCATCGTCTGTTATCTGTTTTAATTGTAGTCATATCTGCCAGCATCTTACTTGTTCTCCTTCACTACTTCGCCGGCACAAAGGGAAGCTCTATCACAGTGCCTCCCTCGGATGGTCCCGGCCCCTCTGGTTTCTCCGGCTTTACTTCTTCCTGCTGTTCCGGCTGCTCCGGCTTCTTCCCTGCTTGTACTTCCCCAGAAGCTTCCGGCCGCACGATCACCTCACTGTCCTGATCGTTTTTTGCACCTGGCTCCTGCGCTGCCAGATCACCCTGTAGATTTTCTCCCTTTTCTTTATCCCTGGGTGGATCCTGCTGCCCATTGCCGCCAGGCTTGATGACCTCGGACGGTGTACCGCCCGAAGCCTGTTGAAGTTCCCGGTCTTTCCCGGAGTTCTCTGAACCTCCCCCTCTTAGCATAACACCCAGTCCGATGCCTGCAAACACCAACACAAGGCCTATCGCTGCAACAACCCCATAAACTCTTTTTTTGCTCATATATGCTCCTTTTTATAGGACATTCCAAAACGCTCAATAGCTCCTACTACGTTTCACAAATATTTGACCGCTCGCCTGTGCTGTCACTGGCCCCAGCCCTCCAGCGAAAACCCTGCAATATCGGTTTCGTTCTCATCACCGGATGCTGTTATGACATCCTCTGTTTTCAACACAACAACTTCCATTTCCGGTCTTTCATATTTCTCAAACATTCCTTTATCCTCCTAATTTCCACTCTTGGCCGCAATTTCCTTGGCAGCTTCGCAATACTGATACAATGCCTTCATTGCATTTTTCAATTCCTCCTTATACCTGGAAGCGGAATCGCCCAAAATGGTCTTGATATAGGAATATGCACTGTATTCTATCGTACACTCATTTTCCTGGCCCTTACCCTGGCTAACGGAAACAACATATGGTGTGCTCAAATCGTTGGCTGCGATATTTTCGATCTCCACATAATAACGGCTGCCCTTCTGCACCGGGATAAGTTCCTTCTTGCTGCTTCCCTGTCCAACACGGAAGGTGTAGTCTCCAATCTTATTGCCAGCCTCCAGTGTAAAATAGTGACGGATAGCCGTTTTCTCCGTGAGCATCAGACTGGAACCATAATAATTCAATCCTTCCACGCTGCCGGTTTTCGTTGGAGTATAAGCTTCCAGATCCGTGCTTCCCAGCTCCGGCAGCTGCTTTTCCGCCTCTTGCAGAGATGCATTTGCAAGATTTTCTGTATTGTAATTAAAATACTGCTGCGTATACGCACCGTAGTTCAGCATGGCTTTGACCATCTTTACCGCATCCGCTGTATAGCTCTGCCCCTCATTCTGTATCATATAATCTGCATATTCTCTGACAGAATATGTATACTCCTGGCTCTTCTTACCATTGGTACAGAAGAGCTGGGCCTTGATGTCCTTTGTCATATCCTTGGCCGCCACGCCGCAGGAGAATACATAACAGGTTTTGCCCTCTACCGTCTGTGGGGCATCCTTTACATCACAAACCATAACTTTTGCCGTAGACTCCTTCTCTCCCGGAACGATAAACTGCATATAAGCACCTTCATCGCTAAGCACCTCCTGGGACAATTCCATGTAGAAGTTCATGCCGATGTTTCCGCCAAGACTTACGGTATAGCCTGCAAGACTTGCACCCATATCATTCTCATCTACGACAATTTCCAGGTCATCGAAGTAGACATCTCCGGTTCCTGCTACCACAAATCCAAGTTCCATGCCCTCTTCTGCCACAAAGGAGCCTGTCTGTTCTGTCAAAATCTGTGCCCCTGCTTTTAATCCGTAGCTTCCGGTTTCATCAGCGTTTTCCGGCTTTGCTGTATAGCTGTAGCGATATCTTGTTCCCGGTGAGAGAGCTGCTTCACTGTATATCGCTTCACTCGTTCCACTTAATTTCAGCTTCCAGCTATCATCTGCCTTCACCAGCCCGTCTTCGTAGGCGTAGACCGGTCTGCTTTCCTCAGTGACAATAGAGAAATCGTCGAAGTACAGCGTTCCTTTTCCAGATACAAGCTGCAGACCTATCTGAGGCCATGTCATCTCCTGCGTTGCAGTAAATGTATACGAATATTCCTTCCAATCTGATGCGGCATACTGTCTCCCATTCAGACTCCATGTATTAGTCGCTGCCCGAAGCAATACATTATTCCAACCCATATTTCCGTCCGATCTTGCCCAATAGGTAACCTTGTACTCTTTTCCAATCTCAAAGATGGATGTAGCACTTGTATAATTAAAATATGGATGATCCGATGTGACATCCTCTGGGCGTGGAATGGCAGCTGCATAGCCTCCATCTCTACCCTGATTCTCCTCACAGGTTACCGTAGTGTTTGTCTGCGACCAGTTTCCCGTGTTAATTACTCCACTTTCAAAATCCTCGCTGACGATCGTGGTCACAACCGTCTCTTCCTTGGGTACTGCATATGTCACTGACACGTCATCAATATATACTTTTCCGATTTGGCTGACAAGCTGGAATCCAATCTGTGCATAATTTACTGATTTAGTCGGAACAAAAGTATAAGAAAATTCCTGCCACTCCGCTGTAGCATTCTTTGTTCCATTCAGATTCCATTTATTACTATCCAAAATATTGCACAACACCTCACCCCAGCCTACGCCTTCCGCAGACTTTGCCCAATAAGTCACAGTATATTCTCTTCCTGCTACCAACACTGGGGTCGGCATCTGGAAATAAAAATATGGATGTTTTCCTGCTTGCCGCTCAATAACAGCTACTCGCCCTCCATCTCTTCCAGCACTTTCTTCATAGCTGCAAAGTTCTGCGCTATTATTCAACCACTTTGCATTTTCTTTCTCAAAATCACCATCCTCAATCACATCGATGGCTTCCATCACAGCAACTGATTCTGCCTCACTCAACGCCTCTCCTCCGAGGCGCCAGCCTGCCCCGTTGGAAGCGCTGTCTGCTCCGTCAAAGCTGCCATTTCCAATAAGATTCTCTGCCGCCTTTACTGACGCCTGTTCTTGTGCCAGACCTGCCGGAATTGCCAGCATCGCTGCCAGGACAACTG
>CABQGZ010000267.1 GCA_902463835.1 uncultured Lachnospiraceae bacterium | reverse complement strand
ATCGCTTAATGTGTCGGTGATGGTAACGCCCAGGCCCTTCATGGCGGAAGTAATGGTCATACCCTTGCCGTACTTGTCGATGATGGGAGACTGGTCGGTGTCAACGCCGATGAGCTTGCCGTTCACCTTGGCGGCAGCTTCCGCAGCGGAGGTGTAGATTCCGCCGCCGCAGGCGAATACCACCTGGACGCCGTTGGTCTGATACCAGGTATCCATCACTGCGGTAATGTCCGGATCTCCGGAGAACAGGTTGCCGTAGACATACTCCACGGTCACCTGGTCTGTGATGCCAAGCTCCTTGGCGGCGTCATTGGCGCCCTGGACATAGCCGAAGCCAAAGCGGATCACGGCGGGAACAGCCATGCCGCCTAAGAATCCAAGGTGCAGATAGCCCTGATTCACGGCTGCGTAGCCGGCCAGATAACCGGACAGCTCTTCCTGGTAGATGGCGCAGTAGGTGTTCTTGGTGTTGTAATATTTTGTCACATCCCAGTTGGTCGGATTGTAATCATATTTTCCGCCTTCGGCAGCCACACCGAATTCCAGAATGTCACCGGCAGCTACGTCCAGGGCGATGAATTTCACGTCCGGGTACATGGCGGAGCAGGAGACGATGGTTCCGCCAAAGGCGTAGCCAGGCATTACGATCACGTTGTAGCCGTCCGCCACGGCTGCGTCCACCATGGCTACCCGGGCCTCTGTGGAATCGCTGGAGGGCTTGTAATAGTTGAAATCAATGTCATTTTCCGCTGCAAAGGCTTTGCAGGCTTCGTATGTAGTCTGGTTGAAGGATTGATCCGTGATATCGCCGTAGTCGGTGATCATGGCAACCTTGTAGGAGGTGCTGTCCGCCTCCTTCTGGGGGGATGGGACATCGCCCTTAGTCTTACCCGTGTTCGTGCCTTCGGTATTGCCGGGGGTGCTGCCGCAGGCGGCCAGAGACAGTGTCATGGCGACTGCGAGGAGCAGTGATAATAGTTTTTGCGTCTTTTTCATAGTACATACTTCCTTCCTTTTGATTTACTGTTGATGGTAGCTCAAGTATAGAGGAAGGGAGCCGGAAAGACAAGGGGATGTAAGGAAGCTAAACGGAGTCTGAACATGGGAGATGTTTGCAAATTTCCTCTTGACAACGACCAATTTCTTATTTATGATAGAGGACATAAGAAAAAGGTTGTGAGAAAGAGGAGTACACGATCACCCTTGCCAGAGAGAGCGGCTCACCGGCTGAGAGGCTGCTTGAAGAAGGAATCGTGGAAGGTAGCTTTTGAACCGGATGTCCGAACCGGATTTTGTCTGGGAATATATTCCCGGGAAGGCCAGTGAATTGGAAGGCAGGCAGCAGAATCCCAAGTAGGTTGTCACGTTTCGTCTGCGTTAAAGACACGAGAGATATAAGGCTCTGTTGGCCTTATAACAAAGGTGGTACCGCGTTCATACGCCCTTTGCAGCTTCGGCTGTGAAGGGCGTTTTTTGAAAGGAGAAAAGAAAATGAAAGAACTAGCCAAAACCTACGATCCCAAAGGGATTGAAGACAGACTTTACAAGAAGTGGGAGGACAACAAATACTTCCACGCCAAGGTGGATCGGAGCAAAAAGCCATTCACCATCGTAATGCCCCCGCCCAATATCACCGGGCAGCTTCACATGGGTCATGCGTTGGACAACACCATGCAGGATATTCTGATCCGCTACAAGCGCATGCAGGGCTACAACGCCCTCTGGCAGCCGGGCACGGACCACGCTTCCATCGCCACCGAGGTGAAGGTCATCGAATCCCTGAAGAAGCAGGGCATTGACAAGAAGGATCTTGGCCGGGAGGGCTTCCTGGAGAAGGCCTGGGAGTGGAAGGAAGAGTACGGCGGGCGCATCATCAAGCAGCTGAAGAAGCTGGGCTCCTCCGCGGACTGGGACAGAGAACGCTTCACCATGGATGAAGGCTGCTCCCATGCGGTGCAGGAGGTATTTATCAAATTGTATGAAAAAGGTCTGATCTACAAGGGCTCCCGCATCGTCAACTGGTGTCCGGTGTGCAAGACCTCCATCTCCGACGCCGAGGTGGAGCATGAGGAGCAGGACGGCTTCTTCTGGCACATCAACTATCCGGTGAAGGGCGAGGAGGGGCGGTTTGTAGAGATCGCCACCACACGTCCGGAGACCCTCCTGGGCGACACTGCAGTGGCGGTGAACCCCGAGGATGAGCGGTATCAGGATCTCATCGGCAAGACGCTGATTCTTCCGCTGGTGGGACGCCAGATTCCGGTGGTGGCCGACTACTATGTGGACAAGGAATTCGGAACAGGCTGCGTGAAGATCACACCGGCCCACGACCCCAATGACTTTGAGGTTGGCAAGCGCCACAACCTGCCGGAGATCAATGTGATGAACGACGACGCCACCATCAACAAGAACGGCGGAAAATACGAGGGTATGGATCGCTATGAAGCCAGAGCCTTGATGGTAGAGGAACTGAAGGAGCAGGGGCTGCTGGTAAAAGTAGTTCCCCACGCCCACAACGTAGGAACCCATGACCGCTGCAAGACCACCGTGGAACCCATGGTAAAGCAGCAGTGGTTCGTGAAGATGGACGAACTGATCAAACCAGCCGTGGAAGCGGTGAAGAAGGGTGACATCAAGCTGCTGCCGGAGCGCATGGAGAAGATTTACTTCAACTGGACCGACAACATCCGTGACTGGTGTATCTCCAGACAGCTCTGGTGGGGACACCGGATCCCGGCTTACTACTGCGCGGACTGCGGGGAGTTCGTGGTAGCCCGTGAGAATCCGGGCAAGTGCCCAAAATGCGGCTGCACTCATATGACTCAGGACGAGGATACCCTGGACACCTGGTTTTCCTCCGCCCTGTGGCCCTTCTCCACACTGGGATGGCCCGAGAAGACGGAAGACCTGGATTACTTCTATCCCAACGACGTGCTGGTGACGGGATACGATATCATCTTCTTCTGGGTGATCCGTATGATCTTCTCCGGCTACGAGCAGATGGGCGACAAGCCCTTTAAGACCGTGCTGTTCCACGGACTTGTGCGGGACTCCGAGGGACGCAAGATGAGCAAGTCATTAGGGAACGGCATCGATCCCCTGGAGGTGATCGACAAGTACGGCGCGGATGCCCTGCGTCTGACGCTGATCACCGGAAACGCACCGGGCAACGACATGCGCTTCTACTGGGAGCGTGTGGAAGCAAGCCGGAACTTCGCCAACAAGGTGTGGAACGCGTCACGCTTCATTATGATGAATCTGGAGGGAGCCAAGCTCCCAGGAGAGGATGGGGAAGAAGGAAACGGAATTCCAGCCGGTGTGGAGCTGGAAGCCGCAGACAGGTGGATCCTGTCTAAGGTGAATACTCTGTCTAAGGATGTGACGGAGAACATGGACAAGTTCGAGCTTGGCATTGCGGTGCAGAAGGTCTATGATTTCATCTGGGATGAATTCTGTGACTGGTACATTGAGATGGCCAAGGCTCGCACCTACAAGAAGGAGGAGGATCCTGCTTCTGCAGGCGCGGCTCTGTGGACCTTGAAGACGGTGCTGACCCAGGCGCTGAAGCTGCTGCATCCCTTCATGCCGTTCATCACAGAGGAGATCTTCTGCACCCTGAAGGAGCAGGAGAAAGAGGAGATCCCCGATGGGGATACCTGTATGCCATGCGGCGGGAAAGAGGAAACCCCCGATGGGGATACCTGTATGCCATGCGGCGGGAAAGAGGAAACCATTATGCTGTCCCAGTGGCCGGAGTATCAGGAGAACTGGAGCTTCCCGGCGGAAGAGGAAATGATTGAGAAGATCAAGGAGGCCGTGCGCGGCGTGCGCAACCTGCGCTCCGAGATGGATGTGCCCCCCAGCAAAAAAGCCCATATGTATGTGGTGAGCGAGGATGCATCAAACCGTGAGACCTTCCGGACGCTGGAGACCACCTACGCAGGACTCATGGGAGCAAGTCAGATCCAGGTGCAGACCGACAAGACCGGAATCGCGGAGGACGCCGTATCGGTGGTGACCTCCGGTGCTGTCATCTACATCCCTCTGGAGGATCTGGTGGACTTCGAGAAGGAGCGGGAGAGACTGACCAAGGAAAAGGCCCGTCTGGAGAAGGAGTTGGCTCGTTCCAACGGTATGCTGAACAACGAGAAGTTCTTAAGCAAGGCTCCGGAGAGCAAGATCGCGGAGGAGAGGGAGAAGCTTGAGAAATACCGTCAGATGATGGAGCAGGTGGCGGCTCGTCTGGAGCAGCTGGGCTGATCGTGTGGATGGCAGGAAGTTTGGCATTGCTGAAAAACTATTTTGCACGAGCACGGGTATGCAGTGATGGGAACTAAATGTCATATGCTGTATCTTTTTGCGATGAAAAATCAGAATTAACACTTGCATAAAATCACCATTCTATTATAATGGAAAAGGATACCATTACGATAGCGTGGTGATTTTTTTGACTTATGAAGAGATAGTAGACAGGATTTTAAATATTCCGAAATATACAAAAAAGAATGAGCCTGGGCACACCCGGGAACTGATGCGGCGTCTGGGAATGCCCCAGGACAGCTTTCCGGTGGTGCATGTGGCGGGAAGCAATGGAAAAGGAAGCGTGTGCGCGTTCCTTGGGAGTGTGATGAAAGAGAGCGGGCTTCGCGTCCCCTCATCTTGTGGACATCCGGGAGCGCTTCCGGGTGGATGGAGTACCGGCGGACAAGGAGGCCTTTCTGGAAGCCGAAGGAATGGTGCGAAGCGTGGTACAGAAGATGCAGGCGGACGGATTGGCGCACCCCACCTTTTTCGAGTACATGTTTGCGGTGGGTATGGTGTTGTTTGGCCAGGCCGGAGTGGACGTGGCGGTGCTGGAGACGGGGCTGGGCGGACGGCTGGATGCCACCAACGTGGTAGAGCGTCCGCTGCTTACCATCATTACCTCCATCAGCCTGGAGCACACGGAGCTTCTGGGGGATACCATTGAGGCGATCGCTGCAGAGAAGGCGGGGATTATCAAGCCCGGCGTGCCGGTGATCTTCGACGGCAGTGAGCCGGCGGCAAAACAGGTGATTTTGGCGGCTGCCCGGGAAAAAGGAGCCATTGCGGAAGAAATTTCCATGAATCGTATTAAGATTTTATTAAACGATGGAAAAAGCATTGATTTTTCCATGGCGAGTGAGTATGATGTAACTAGAGTGCGAATCCCGTTTCCGGCGGAATATCAGGTGATGAACGGCGCACTGGCTCTGGCGGCGGCAAACCGGTTGATGGAATGGCTGCCGGTGACGGCGGAGGGGATTCAAAGAGGCTTTGGCAATGTGACATGGCCCGGGCGGATGGAGGAGATCTATCCCAATGTGTATCTGGACGGCGCTCACAATGTGTCCGGCATACAGGCTTTTTTAAGGACGGTGAAGGCGATGACCAGGGAACCGTCGGTGCTGCTCTTTTCTATGGTGAAGGAGAAGAACTAT
>CABQGZ010000266.1 GCA_902463835.1 uncultured Lachnospiraceae bacterium | reverse complement strand
ATATTATAATATGGAAAGAAACAAAAAACGTGACAGAAAAATCTTTTCATGTAGCTAAAAGTGTGTTAAAATGTAGTTATGAAAGCTAGTTAAAGCGGTGAGGACATGGATGGATACAATACGATCAATGAGATACTGGTAAAGCTGTTCAATGACATTATGGACATTGAGGAAAAAGCGATTATAACAGAGGAATTCAAAGACATTACGAATAATGATATGCATGTCATAGAGGCAATTGGAATAAAGGAACCAAAAAATATGTCCACGGTGGCCAAGCGTCTGTCCGTCACGGTGGGAACACTCACGATTGCCGTCAACAATCTTGTAAAAAAAGGCTATGTCAACCGGAATCGCAGTGAGTTTGACCGGAGAGTGGTGCTGATTGCGCTGTCGGAAAAAGGGCGAAAAGCTTACCAGCATCACAAGGAATTTCACGAAGAGATGATTCAGGCCACCCTGGAAGGTCTGGATGAGGAGCAGACGGAGGTACTGGTGAAGGCACTGTCCAATCTGAATACCTTTTTCCGTTCCTATGGGAAGTAGAAGCGATGGAGAAATATTTAACGAGAGGTCAGTTGACCTCTCGTTTTCCTACCCGATAAAGGAGCAATAATGATGGATGACAATACGGGTTTATGGAGACGTTGATCGCGGTACCGATTATTTACCGGCAGGAGCAGCTATAATTGTTCCGTCCTCATCCAGGGAAACGCCCCAGGCATCTGTCACAGCAGGAATCTCTCCGTTGTCGGTTGTTCCGGCAGCTTGTATGGTTTGAGCGGCAATAACAACATCTAGTGTAAAACCTTCCTTGGGTGCAGGCTTCAAGGGCTTACAGTTTTTGATCAGTATGTCTGTGCTAGCGTTGCTTTCTACGGGTTTTCGGTAATAATAGAAGCCATCATCGCCCAGGAACCAATCCGTCAGATTCCAATCGATTGAATATTCACCTTTTGCAAGGGAAGGCCTCTCCGCCAGTACATTACCTGATGCGTCTTTCCAGGTGACCACTACTGCGGCACGGACGTAGACGGAATATCCTGTGTCGCCCACATGTACCTGCACATTGGTTTTTTCCTGCTGATCAAATTTTTCTGTAATCTGAGGAGCGGAGGAGGAGGCCGCTGTAAACGTGTTGTCTGTGGATCCGCCAGACAGCTTCAGATAGGCCATTGTCCCGCCAAAGCCCAGAGACACTGTAAGCAGGACAATCGCTAACGCCCATGCACTATAGCGGAATATGTTTCTTTTTTTATGCTGCTGCATCATGCCAGTACCTCCTTGTCTATTGTCTTATCATCGTGATAACTAGGTTCAAATATCTGCTCACGGTGTTTCAAGTGTATCTTTAAAATGATTTTCGTTATAGGTTTCCCCTCCAAGCCAAGTGGTTTGTCGGTCTCTGTTTTGGAAAATCACTTCGTTTTTATGGCCATTTTCTTCCGCAGTCACAGAAATCTCCCGGATGGTACTACTCTGACCACCTTCGTCTACACCCTCGTATCGCCAGGACCATCCAAGCTCTGTCACTGTGTAATCGCCCACGGGAAGTTCCGTCACAACGACACTGCCTGCGCCGGGAATGGCTACGGTCAATTGGATATCCTGCGTGCGGGTGCCAGGTTTTCCGGTAACGGAAAATAAGAACGTATCCTCCGCTGGCTTACTGCCGGATGTGGTAGGATCAGTCGCTGTTGCTGTACCGCCATTTTCGGTCAGTTCCTTCCGAATGGTAAGTGTGGCTCGTTCCGGTTCAAATAATGCGTAGTAGACATTGGCGTTGTCGTATAACTGTCCGGGGCGCAGACAATGATCTGTGTCTATCCATTCATTTGGAACTGGATTTGTACAGTCCGCATCGCAATACCAACCCACGAATTTGTAACCTGGGTTGGCAGTAGGAGTCGATCCGCTGATGGTGGAGGTGCTGACAGCGATCTCACTTAAGGGCGTCACACTGCCGAATCCGGTGGCTCCTGAATTTTTGCAGACAGCAATATAAGTAATAATGGTTTTTTTGGTCTCGTAATAAAACGTAATGGTGTACGGCTGCTGGTTCAATACGACAGATTTGCTGCTCTCTCCCAGCAGTGTGTACGTGACTCCTTCTGATGTTTGGGTCGTTGGTGCTATGTGTGTAATCGTTTCACCATATTTTGCTTCTATCTTGTTAGATGACCAAAGCTTCTTGTTGGAGCCATATTCCAGATACTGAATGTCATACTGATAGGAATCTCTCTTATAATACACGTACAAAATCAAGGCCGCAGAATCTTCTTTCTCTGCTGTAAGCGTTGTGGAAACGCCGGTTTCTGTCACAGTCACGTATCTTTCCGGTTGCTGGTGTTGTTTGGTCATAGTCATATCATAAGTAAATCCGGTGATGGATAATATTCCGGCGGTGACCTGCTTGCCAATTTCTCCAACATGTTCGATTACCGCGTATTCGCTGTAATTTATGCCATCCAAATCCTCAATCATATATTTTACGGCATAATATGCGTTTACCTGATCCTTGGTATAGTAGAAGGTGATTACATTCTGGTTGTCATCTGCTGTGAGAATCAGACGCTTATAAAAAGCGTCGGAAATAAACCCAGGGATGTATGCAAACTGCTCCGTGATGACTGCATTGGCGGTGGCATATGTTTTTTCATTTAGCAGCGGTAGCTTTGTAACATTGTCCAGATACTGTACGGTATAGGAGACCGAATCGCGTTTCACATACTCGAAGGTACACTCATTTTTTCCGGTGGCGGTGGCGAGGATGGAACTGGAATTTACCTTGGGAAAATAGCCGGTACGAAATTCAGGATTCAGCGCATCCCCGGTCTTGGCGGTAAAGGTCTTCGTATTGCCAGCGTAGGTGTATCCGATGGTATCCTCCGCAATTGGCTTGCCCTCCTCATCGACATAGTGTACCGTGTATGTTACAATCTTTGACGAACGCCACATGGCAAACAGGTTCATATCTTCGACCACCGGCATATTGCCTGGATCAAACGCACGTTGATTCCCTTGCTGATCCACATAGAACCAGCCAATAAAATCATATGCTTCGCTGCCGAGAGATTCGGAGTCTGGCTTGGGAATATCGTTGGTCAGGATATAGTCTTGGTGATTTATCGACAGGGTTTTTTGATACTCCTTGTCGATCATTTTGTCATAGTTGCTGGAGAAGGTGACGGTGTGCGTGACCGGCAGCCATTGGGCATACAATGTCATGTCGGTTGCCAGTGTGGTAGATTCATTTGTCACCTTGGAATCCTCATCAAAATACGGAGAGGTGTACCAGCCGCCAAAATAGTAGGCGTTCTGTTCCAAATTGTCGGGATAGGGCGGTGTAATCTCGGCGTCAGACTCAATATAGTCTGTTTTGCCATTCAGGATCTCGTTGATCTTGACGGTCAGAAAGCGCCCGTATCGCGCATAATAGGTGTTTGCCTTCTCATCAAAAAGCACTTTGTCTTTGTTAACGGTAAGGTTAACACCTTGGTTGTTTAGATAGAGGTGATATTGTGTCCGGCGGTAAAAAAAGTTGGCCTCGTGAGCGCTTTGATAGTAGTTGCGTTCTTGCGGGGTGAGTGAAACAGTGCGAGCCTGTCCCGCTGCCAATTCAAAGCCCTTTGTACCTGGCGGCGTCTGTTCGTTGAATTTATCTTCAGCGTTGTTATCACAGCATATATAATTGTCAAAAAGCAGATAAATGTTAGGCTGCTTTGATGCGGAATGCTTTAGATTGAGCTCATCTTTTCCATTATACCATACCCAATGCAGGACTGTTGGAACTCCGTTTTCCGTGATAGTCTGATCGTAGCTTCCTCGTTTTTTCAATTCAGCCATGTAATCTGAGATGCCATATTTCTGCATGTCTTCTTTTAAGCTTTCCTCTTGTATAGGAAGCGGTTCCATGTAGATGTTGTAGGTCCATTTACGTGAGAAATTCCAGATGATATTAGGAGCACCGTTTTCCCAAAAAGCTAAAAAGCGCACTACATCTGTCCCGGATCTATCTGTTACGTAATTGCCATCTGCGTCAATCTGGACATACTGATTCAAATATTGACTGTCATACAGAATCTCATCATCCAGCCGCAGGTAATTGCCCTTGATGGTCTGATTGGAATTAACCTGACTGTATCTTACATGATGTTCTCCGTTCCAGGCGCTGAAAACGGCATATTGGCTGTTGTGATTTGAGGAGGCATACTGAATTTTTGTGGGTTGGAATATGCCCACCGGCCACAAATCCATCAAACTGGCGCCGTATTTTGCCTGGAATTGAAGATAGTAGTAGGTATAATTTCCCAGGGGTACAGATCCAAGGGTATAGCCTCGATTTTTCGCTTCTTCCGTCAGTTCTGGTTCGGCTACCTGCCCCCAATAACTCGAGGGCACATTATTCAAAAGTGTTTGTACATCGTTTCCTGTGTAATCTTTGTTATTTCCAAAGTTATAGGTGGAACCACCCACAACAAAAAAGCGATTGGACCTATCTTTTCTGCCATAAATAAACCGCAGGGCATACTCCTTCCGGCTGTAATACACATTGACCACAGTGGAGCCATCGCCTGCGACGGTGATTCCAGACCCCATGTGTTCCTCTGTGAGTTCCTGATTGAAGTTATAGTGGCTGAGTTCTTCATTGGTTATCTTCGTTTGGGTGGGTCTTATCGGAATAAGTTTGTCCAGGCTATCCTTCGTAATGACGGTGCCGGAATCGATGGATACTTCTCGTCTGTCCCAGTAGGTGTAATGGGGATCGTCCGGATTCTCGTTCCAGTACACAACGGTGAGGGTGGTGTTTACCGCCCTCCAGATGGCTCGGTAGGTAGCATTGCCGAGTTCAATAACACTGGGAAGGGAATCTGCCACGCCGTCGTAGGTACCGTCCGCCTCCAACTTGTCCCAGCCAGAAAATATGTATCCTACCCGGGTGGGGGTGGGGATGATTAGTGGCGTCTGATACCGGGCGTAAACAGGATCCGTGCCGAAGCCGCCATTGTTGTCAAAATTGTAAAGGTAATAATTCCGATCATAATAGCAGTGGAATTCTGTGCTTCCATCTGCGGCAACGGTATCCGGCTCGTGGAACAGGGAGAGAAAGCCGTCGATATTCAGTTCAATCTCATTTTTTGGATAAGTTCCGGTCAAGGCCCATTCCTTGTGAAACAGACTGACATTCTCCGTATAGCCGTCGTCTGAGATATTTTGCAAAAAATAGCGGGCGGTATAGGGAGATTCCGCCGGTTGGTATTCCACATAGATCTCTTGATTATCTGTCAGCTCCTGAAAGGACAGCTCTACTTGTTCTGCTGGCACAAGAGTCCCGTCATTGCCCTTCTGATAGGGTGCATAGCCCGGATAGCCGGGGGAGGGAACCACGGCCGTAAAGGAAGTCCCGTATTGCAGAGAAGCGATGTAGTCGGCAAAAACCTGCTTTCCATTCAGTTGATAATGAAT
>CABQGZ010000265.1 GCA_902463835.1 uncultured Lachnospiraceae bacterium | reverse complement strand
TTCGGCACCACCGGATTATAGAGCTCCAGCATCCGATCGTCGTTTCTCTTGTCAATCTTCTCTGCTGCTGTCATTTTGCTCTCATCCTTAACACCTTCTGCCGCCCAGTATTCCGTTCCAGAGAAATGCGGCAGCGGATACCCCGGCGTATATTGGAATCTCTCCAGTGACAGATTCTCCTTCGGCGTGAATTCTACTTTGCCATCTCCATTAAAATGCCACAGATTGTCCTCCCCTTCGGGTCCATACATTGCGGTATAACTTCCTTCCAGAGAATAGAAATAATCTGCAAGACGCACAGCAATCTCAGGATATTTACAGTTGCTGGTCACAACAAACCACTCCGGCCAGCAGGTTTCCGTCTGCTGATTCGTCCAGGTACAATTGCCAAGCTCGTCGGAAAGGGGCGGTACCACTACATATTCCTCCGCACGCTCCGGACTGATGAATTTGGTTGGACTATTCGCAACACATACAAAAGCGCCTACAGTGGAGACCGTTCCATCTATCTTCTTGCCGATATCCGCCTGAGACTGATTATAGAAATCCTTTCCAATCAGCCCTTCCTGATATAAATCCCGATAGTAGGTCAAGGCACGGCGATAGTTGTCCTCAATGGGAGCAAAATGTACCGTCTCATCCTCCGCAAGATACCACTTATCGTCATAGATTGAAATGCCGAAAGCTCCATATAAGCCCGTAGGCAGATCCTCCTGCAGCTCCAGCGGGACTTCGTCCGGGAGACCATTTCCGTTGGGATCGTTATCGCGGAATGCTTTCAACACATCCTTGAATTCCGCAGTAGTGGTCGGCATAGACAGCCCAAGGTTGTCCAGCCACGTCTGATTGATATAAAGTGTGCTGGCAAAACGACCGGTTGCATTGCTGCCTGCGTTTTCATCATTCTTGCTTACCATTGGAAGCATATAGACTTTCCCGTCATAGCCAGTACACAGATACTCGGATAATGGTTCATCTGCAAACATCTGCAGGATATTCTTGCCATATTTCGGGATATAAGAAGTCAGATCCAGTACCTTGCCTTCTTCAACATAATCCCAGTAAAACTCATATCCCAGAGGCGCCATCCCCATCAGGATATCCGGCATGTTCCCGCTGGCAAAAGCCAGAGTAGCCTGATTATTCACTTCCCAGCCTCCTGCAACGGACAACCACTCAATCTCTATGTTCATCTCATCCTTGATCCATTTGGTAATCGGAAGATTCTCATAATCACACTGTCCCGCGCTGTCATCCTTCACCATGACCGTGAGCTTCACGGAATCCTTGGCAATGGGGAATCCGGTCTCATAACAGTTATTCTCCACCGGAATCGACGGATCACCTTTGTGATTGCCTTCTTTGTCCTTTCCGGCACAGCCCGTGAGCGCCGTCGCCAACGTCAGTACAGCCAATCCAGCTGCTACCATCTTCTTTTTCATCATCATTCTTCCTCCTTCTTTCCCTTTCGTTGTCTTACTACAAGAACCAGGATTGCAACAATCGCTGCGACAATAACAACTGCCAGCAGAATTACCCACAGCCACGCCATGGAGAAGCCGGTTTCTTCTGTGTCCTTCTCATCTGTTTCATTCTTCTCCTCCGGTTTATTGTCCTCTTTCCCCGCCAGACTGCCCAGCTTATTCACCGGCTTGCTGGACGCTTCCGGATCCTTTGCTGTCGTCTGTGTCGGTGTCGTGTCCGGTTTTACTTCCAATTCTTTGATTTTCAGATGTTCAAAGGCAAACTGCTGCAGACCACCTACCCGCAGATAGCTGTTGCCGGCGTTCTCGCCGATATGCTTCTGCATCTCCTGGGTCAGATCCACCTCGCCCAGCGTCATACCATCCAGCACCACAAACGTTCCCATCAGTCGCTCTTCAAAAGAAATCGTGTGCACGGCTTCATAATCGAAGTCTGGAATATCGATGAGCTTTGTGGATATGGGATGCTGATACAGACAGAAGCCCATGCTTCCATCCTTGTGCTGCTCCAGCAGAAACTCCATCCGGCCGTCTCTCTGGTTCTCTTCATACGTATAATCATAGAGCCATTTGGTATCATTCGACACAGGATAAATTGCCAGATAAGCCCAGGTCTGATCATAATACTCATTGAAAGGATGCGCCTCGAACTTAAATTGAATCTCTGACTTCATCACATCGAACGGTTTCTCATAATCCAGGCAGGAAGAGTCCACATCTCCCTTTCCATAAATGAAGTAACCATCCTCATCATTCCCATACTTTTCCACCAGTCCAAATGTGGTGCCCCAATCCTCCAGCTCCGCACGGGCAATCTGTGCAGAGGTCATGAATAAAACGGATGCCAGCATCAGACCTGCGGTCAGCCGGTGCGCTGCTTTTCTTACTCTTTTCATCTCTTCATCTCCTCACTTGTTTTTCACGCACTTTTTAATACATTTTTTGTACAACTACTCTTAATTCGTATACCCCTCCCTTCTGCATTCATCAAACTGCACAATACCTTTTTCTAATTCTAGCATCTGATTGCCCATTTTTACAGTCTTATAGTTTTGAAAGATTCTTCTATTGTTGTGTATTGTATTATTTTTCACCCGAATCAATAAAAATTACGCTTCCGGGGTGGCTGATCTTCAGTTCATCCTGTTTGATTATACACCCATCAAAAACAATATTCCTACAGGCAAATTCTGGCTTTGTGCCATCCGCTGCACTCGTCTCTATCGCCATGATATAATCTTGACATCCAAAGTTGAACTCCGGATCCGGCGCTGTCAGATGTTTGAATTCACAGTTCCGAAAGATAATATTCTCTGGAATGGGTCCCTCAATAAACGGCAGCGTATCTACCCATGAAAACATGGTGTCCAGCTTGCAGTTCTCCATCAGCAGAGGCGTGCGGAATCGGTACGTTCCATTTAGATAACAATTACGTATCACAGAATCCGGCTGGCAGAGTGTGTTCACGCCCACCGACACACCCGGCTCTTCCATATGGATCGGCTTTTCCAGCAGAATCCGATTCACCGGTCCATTCTGTTCAATGACCTTCTTGATCCGATTCTTCTCATATGCTCTCCCATGATTCTCATCGTAAAAGGTAAGTTCATCCCCCTCCTTTAATGCCATCCAGTAGGTTCCACCGAATTCCTTACAGTACAGATTTACTTCTGTATCCGAATAAATCTGATCTACCGCCATCATAGTACAGGACAAGTTGAAAATATCATCATGCATTTTCTCTAACCGACAGCTTTCAATGAGGAAGCTGCAGCGATTCTCTTTTAGATGAATGCCATCCCGCCAGCCGGTCATAGCCATATCCGTTCCCGGTTCCGGCGTAATATTCACATTCCGCATTACGAATTTTCCATCGTTATAACGCATATGGAAGCCAAAATGTCCATAGGCCCACATATCCAGATTCTCCAGTACCAGATTCTCCGTATAAGTCACGATAAAAGCACCGTATTCCACCTGCGCCCAATTCGGCATCGGCATCAGAAAATCAAGCCCCATCCGTCTGGTATACGCCAGCTTCTTATGCAAATCATCAATGTCTCTTAAGAACACGCGATAGTGATACCTCTCTCCCGGAAGCTTCTGTGCCCTTGAAAAGAAGATATGCATCCGATTGTAATCTGTATAGGGCAGACCAAAACAATCTGGTATCGACGCTTCATACTCCTCAAACTCCAGATCTCTGCTGCTTTCAATGTCCATGGTCAGCTTCTCTTCGTCTATGGAAAGTATTTTGCATATCTCATAGAGCGGTTTAGCATTCTTAAAGCGAAAACCCTCCATACGTATATTCTTACACTCATTTATATTTACATAGGTATGAAGTCCCTGGGCAACATCCATAATAAGGGTGGTTTCTTCGCCCCGAAGCGTCAGATCCTGCATTTTCTGCAGATCAATAGCAACGGCTGACCCTTGTCCGTCCCGCATAAGATAGGAACCGCCTTTCTCGAATACCAGCTCACAGGGTTCCATCTTTTCTGCGATCATTTGCAATGCTTTGGCAATCGCCGGCGCTGCATCTGCCGTTCCATCCCCCACCGCGCCAAAATCTTTTACATAAAATATCATTTTCTTGCTCCTTCCAAAAGGTTTTATCCATATTATACACGACACGGATGGAAACAAGAATCCTTTTGGCACACCACAAAAACATTGATATATTAGTGTGCAACATGGATAGAAAGCTGGCTTTGGGTAATCATAAAACAGTAATAATAACTTTGATATAACAGAATGCAATATAGAGGGAATTTCAATTTTTTCTTTTCATAACCGATTTTCTTTGGTATAATATTTACATATTACTTTCATTTTGTCATACAATCTGAAGAGAGGATACATTCATGGAAAACAAAAGCATTCATGATCAAAAACTAGACTTTAATATGGATTTTCAGGAAATTAAATTCATCAGTTCTGAGTTTCCCCGTGAGCATGGCATACTTATGAATCCCAGCAAGCCCTATGACCTTACGAACGCTCCGAGTATCTACTACTATGTTCCTGATGAATGTTCCACCAATCTTCCGTTCTATGCCATTGTAGCAGGACATTTTCTTGTGGGTTCGGAATTCTACACCAAGCGAGAGAATCTCTTCGGTTATCAGTGTATTCTGACGCTGGACGGTAGCTGTACCATGGAGATTGAAGGACAGAAGCCCTTTGAATGTTCCAAAGGTTCCCTGCTCATATTAGACTGCATGAAGAAGCACTACTATCATACCGGTAAGGGACGAACCTGGCAATACAAGCACTTTCATTTTGATACCAACTTCTCCCCCTATCTGCCAGAACAGGCCTTGGGACTTGTTCAGATATCCGGTTCCGATATAGAGACGACCATTGACAACATTTTCCGCGCCATCAGCCAACAGCGCCCTCAGTCTCCCTATATCATATCTGATCTGATCTCGCACATTCTGACAGAAGCTGTCTTCCTGCGTATGGACAATCCGGTTCTGAATGCCCACAGCCATATTCTGGAAGAGGCTGCCTACTTCCTGCGGGAGCATTTTAATGAAGATATCAACGTGGGTGAGATTGCCTCCCGGCACTTCCTGTCCAAGTATTACTTTATCAAGCTGTTCACGGATTACTACGGAACTTCGCCTTATGCATATCTGACCAATTACCGTGTGCAGAAAGCGAAGGAATGTCTGATTCTGAACATGACAGTAGCCGAGACCGCCAATCTCTGCGGCTTTGGGAATATGAATAATCTGAACCGCATCTTCAAGCGCTGTACCGGGATGACGCCCAGTGAGTTTCGAAAGACGCCTTTTTAAAAATGGGGCGGATGATCCGCCCCATTTTTTCTCTATTTCAATTATCCCTATTTTCCTTTAACCTCCGGATTTCTTCCCGCAGGCGAATGTTCTCTTCTTCTGCTTCCTCCGCTCGCTGACGCTCGCGTTCTGTATTCACACGTTCCTCTTCACGTCCCTGCTCACGGGCATAATCCTCTATCGCATTT
>CABQGZ010000264.1 GCA_902463835.1 uncultured Lachnospiraceae bacterium | reverse complement strand
AAGGAACGGAGATCAATGGACAGGGGCCAAAGATCGGGGAAGATAAGGTACAATTACTGATGGAGCGGTTGGATGCCCTTTCCGGGGGAGATGTCCTGTTCCTGTCAGGCAGCATTCCTTCTACGATGTCAAATGATGTTTACCGCAGAATTATGGAACGGCTGCATGGAAAAGGGGTGCAGATTGTGGTGGATGCCACAAAGGAGCTTTTGGTGAATGTGCTCCCATATCATCCGTTTCTGATCAAACCCAACAACTATGAACTGGGAGAGATCTTCCATGTGAAGCTGACCAGCCGAGAGGAAGTGGTGCCATACGGAGTGAAGCTGCAGAAAATGGGT
Organism: uncultured Lachnospiraceae bacterium; assembly: GCA_902463835.1. Lineage (GTDB taxonomy): Bacteria > Bacillota > Clostridia > Lachnospirales > Lachnospiraceae > 14-2. The sequence goes on along the minus strand of CABQGZ010000264.1, from coordinate 5,147 downwards.
GCGGAAAATGTATTGATCTCCATGGCGGGAGAAGGGGCGGTTCTCATAGCGGCAGACGGAAGTGTGATGGAAGAGGCGGCGCCGGCAGGAACGCTGAAAAACGGTGTTGGAGCAGGAGATTCCATGGTGGCAGGCTTTATGGCAGGCTGGCTGGAGAGCCGGGATTACCGTCATGCGTTTCACTTGGGAATGGCTGCTGGAAGTGCCAGCGCATTCTCGGAGCATCTGGCTACGAGGGAAGAGATCGAAGCCGTGTACCGGCAGATCCTGGGGACATAAAATTTGTGTTTCTCTTGTAAAGGAGTGGGATGATGAAGACTTTTTATGGAAAAAGCGTATTTGGCGGTATTGCAATCGGCAGGATTCGTGTATATAAAAAAAGCCGGGAGCAGGTAAAACCCATAAAAATAGAAGATGTCCAGGAGGAGCTTGGCCGCTATGAAGCAGCAAAAGCTGCCGGCGTCATGGAACTTGATGAACTGTATGAAAAGGCGCGAAAAGAAGCGGGAGAATCCGACGCGGCTATTTTTGAGGTGCATAAGATGATGCTGGAGGATGAGGGGTATCGCCAGTCCGTGGAGCATATCATACGCAGTCAGAGTGTAAATGCAGAATATGCGGTGGCAGCCACGGGGGATAAGTTTGCCCGGATGTTTGCTGCTATGGAGGATGACTATATGCGGGAGCGGGCGGCGGATATCCGGGATATCACCGACCGTCTGCTGCGTCTGCTTGAAAAAGGGGAAATAGGAACGAGCATGGATGACGTCGAACCTGTGATCCTGGCAGCAGAGGATCTTGCACCCTCCGAGACGGTGCAGCTTGACAAGGATCAGGTGCTATCCTTCGTAACTGTACAGGGCTCCTTAAGCTCCCACACGGCGATTCTTGCAAGAACGATGGGCATACCGGCGCTTGTGGGCACGGACCTTCCTCTGGACGATACCATTGACGGCAAGCTTGGGATTGTAGACGGGGTGTCTGGAATTCTGTATGTGGAGCCGACGGAAGAGCTTCTGTCAGAGCTGACCTGTCGTCAGCGGGAAGAACAAGAAAGGAAAAATCTGCTGATCGCCCTGAAGAACGAAGAAAGTGTCACCCTTGACGGTCAGAAGATAGAGGTGTGCGCCAACATTGGGAATATCAAAGAACTGACTGCAGCAGTGGAGAACGGTGCGGACGGTATCGGGCTGTTTCGCAGTGAATTTATTTATCTGGAAAAGGATCGTTTTCCCACGGAGGAAGAGCAGTTTCTGATCTATAAGCAGGTGGCAGAAACCATGGCGGGAAAAAGTGTCATCATCCGCACTCTGGACATTGGCGCCGACAAGCAGTGCGATTATTTTGAACTGGAGCAGGAAGAGAATCCAGCGCTGGGCTGTCGTGGAATCCGTGTCTGTCTGACCCACCCGGAAGTGTTCAAAACTCAGCTTCGCGCACTGTTTCGAGCCAGTGCCTTCGGAAAGCTTGCAATCATGTATCCCATGATCACAAGCACTGCAGAGATAGAGCGAATACAAGAGATCGTTGCTTCGGTGAAAAAGGAGCTGAGCGAACAGGGCATTGGCTACGGCAATCCGGAGCAGGGAATTATGATTGAGACCCCTGCCGCTGCGATCATCAGTGATGTTCTGGCGAAGGAAGTGGACTTTTTCAGCATTGGAACAAACGATCTGACGCAGTATACTCTGGCCATCGACCGCCAGAATACGAAGCTGGATGATTTTTACGATCCCCATCATCCTGCCATTTTGCGCATGATTTCCATGGTGGTGGAGAATGCCCACAAGGCGGGCATCTGGGCAGGTATTTGCGGGGAGCTTGGAGCAGATACCACACTGATCCGGGAATTTCTTGCTATGGGTGTGGATGAATTGTCGGTATCACCGGGAAGTATTCTTCCTATCTGCAAAATTGTGCGGGAGACAAATGTAGAGCAATACAAGGCGGATGTTTCCCGACAGTTGACTTTTTCTCGTTAAGTATCGCCGCAATCCATTGTATTTTTCTGGAACGTCACATATAATAGAGACGATCTAGAAACGAATGGAGGCGGCAGTAATCTTATGAGTATCTTACAATTTTCCCAAAACATGATCCGGCTGCGGCACATGCGGAAGCTTACCCAGGAGCAGCTGGCAGACTTTATCGGTGTGACCAAGGCGTCCATATCCAAGTGGGAGACCGGTCAGAGTCTGCCGGATATCCTGATGCTTCCGCGGCTGGCAGCCTTTTTTGATGTAACCATTGATGAACTGCTGGGCTATGAGCCCCAGCTTAGTCAGGAGCAGATCCGACGGATGTATCAGGAATTGGCAGGCGCTTTTGCAGAGCGTCCCTTTGAGGAGGCCATGGAACAAAGCAAGGAGCAGGTGAAACGATATTATTCCTGTTATCCCTTTCTTTTTCATGTCTGTAATTTGTGGCTGAATCATTTCTGGCTGGCAGGGGAAAGCGCGCGCCAGATGGAGATCCTTAAGGAGATCAAAGACCTGTGCGGACACATTCTGTCCGGCTGTAGGGACATCGGAATCTGTGAGGATACGGTCCTACTGAAGGCAGCTGTGGAGCTTCAGATGGGGAAGACAGCGGAAGTGATGGAAGCCCTGGAGGAATTGCTGAATCCCTGCCGCCTCTCCAAACAGAGCGATATGCTTTTGACGCAGGCATATCTCCAGGCCGGGCAGAAGGAAAAAGGAGAGCAGTTTGCACAGATGAGCATGTTTCTGCATTTGATGAATCTGGTGGCAGGGGCAACCCAGTACCTTGCCCTGCACGGTCAGGATTCTACTGTCTGTGAGAAAACGATTTCGCGGGTGGAGCAGGTGATAGCGGCTTATCATCTGGAACTGCTGCACCCCAATGCAGCCGCTATGTTCTTCTATCAGGCTGCAGTCTGCTGCTGCATGCAGGGGCGGGAGCAGGAGGCGCTGGAGCTGCTTGGGCGCTATGTGGCGGCTGTGGCATATCTGCTGAAGGAGGATGATCTGTCGCTGCACGGGGACGATTACTTTGATCAGCTTGGGGGCTGGTATGAGCAACTGGATATCGGTACACAGGCACCACGGGATACAAGGCTCATCCGGGAGGATTTCAGGAAGTCGCTGGATGCGCCTGTCTTTGCAGTACTACAAGAGCGGGCGGAATACCAAAGACTGCGGGAAGTCTGTCAGCGCACATGAGACGGTGCAAAAAAGAGTTGAGTCGCATAAAAAATAGAATAGGATAGAAAGTGAGAAACGAAGATGAGTGAATTTAGTATTACAGAGATGTTACCTTTTTTAATCCCTCTTATCGCGGCGGAGCTGGTGCTGCTCATGGCCACCCTGCGCCATATCCTGACGCATGATACCTACAAGCGTGGCAACCGCACGCTGTGGTTGGTGGTGGCGATTGTGGGGATGGAATTTATCGGCCCCATCCTGTATTTTCTCCTGGGAAGGGAAGAGGCATGATGGACATACTGACACTTAACGATGTATCAAAATCCTTTGGGAAAAAACGCGTGCTCCACAAGCTGAGCTTTTCCGTGCCGGAGCATACCATATTTGGTTTTGTGGGGAAAAACGGTGCAGGAAAGACCACCACCATGAAGCTGATACTGGGGCTGCTTAAGCAGGATGCAGGGGAGATATCTGCCTGTGGAGAACAGGTGCGATTCGGTGAGAACCCGACCAGCCGCTATATTGGATATCTGCCGGATGTACCGGAGTTCTATGGGTTTCTGACACCGATGGAATATCTGAACCTATGCGGAGAGATCTCCGGAATGGAAAGGGCTCATTGTCATCGAAGAGCAGAGGAGCTTCTTGCTCTCGTTGGACTTTCCCAGGAGAACAAGCGTATCCAGGGCTTTTCCAGGGGTATGAAGCAGCGGCTTGGCATAGCCCAGGCACTGCTCCACAGCCCGAAGCTTCTGATCTGTGACGAGCCAACCTCCGCCCTGGATCCGGTGGGAAGGAAAGAGATTCTTGATATTCTCTCTTCTGTGAAGCAGGAGACCACCGTCATCTTCTCCACCCATATCCTGGCGGACGTAGAGCGGATCTGCGATGAGATCGCGTTTTTGCACGATGGAAAAATCGCGTTGCAGGGAACTCTGGAGGAAGTGAAGAACATGCATAAGGGCACAGATCTTGAGATCCAGTTTCAAAGTCCTCAGGATGCCATGACTTTTTGCAAAGAGTACCCAGGCGGGAAGCTGGAAGGCCCCGGCCAGCTCGTCTATGAGAAAAAGACAGAGCAGGATATGCTTTTGATCCTAAGCATTCTGGTGCAGGAGCGCATCTGTGTGGAGCGGGTGCAGCTTCGGGAACCCACTCTGGAGGCACTGTTTCTGGAGGTGGTGGGAAAATGAGCGTACGAGTGAACCGATCATCACAGTCAGAGATACTTTTTATAATTCGATACATGGAAGGAATAGCAGTATGAGACAGTTGACATCATTTATCAAAAAGGAGTGGACAGAAGCTCTCCGCACCGGAAAATTGACGATTCTCTCCATCCTGTTTGTGCTCTTCGGCATTATGAATCCGGCCATTGCAAAGCTGACGCCCTGGATGATGGAACTTATGGCCAAGAGCCTGGAGGAGACCGGACTTACGGTGACAGCCGTAGAGGTCAATGATCTGACCTCCTGGACCCAGTTTTACAAGAATCTTCCCATAGCCATGATCGTATTTCTGCTGATGTACGGTGGCATTTTCACAGCGGAATATCAGAAGGGCACACTGGTCCACATGGTCACCAGAGGCATGAAACGCTGGAAGATCATGATTGCAAAAGCCATAACCATGGCGCTATTCTGGACCGCCGGATACTGGCTGATGTATGCCATCACCTACGGCTACAACGCCTATTTCTGGGGCAACCATACAGCCTCCAACACAGGCTTTGCAGCGGCCTGCTTCTACCTGCTGGGCTTGAGGCTGATTTCCCTGATTCTCCTCATGTCCTCCTTTCAAAAGACCTCGTCAGCTGTCCTTCTGCTGACAGGAGCCACCTTTGCCGGAACATACCTCTTAAGCCTGCTGCCGAATCTAAAAAAATATCTTCCGGTGCAGCTGATGAATTCCGCCGCCCTGCTTGGCGGAGTAAGCAATCCATCCGACTATCGCTGGGCGCTTATCATTACAGCTGCATGTATT
>CABQGZ010000263.1 GCA_902463835.1 uncultured Lachnospiraceae bacterium | reverse complement strand
CAATTTCTGCCTCCCGCTTCTCTTTGGCCGGATTCGTCACGCGCACCAAAAATCCCGTCTGATCCTCAGCGACCTTCACGGACTGGCAGCAGACGCCAGACACTGTCATAAGACTGCGCTGTGCGTAACGCGGCAGCTCCCCTTCCCGGACAGGAAGAACACCTGTGAGAATTGGATTGGCCATGCGCGTCCCCAGAGCTTCCAAAGCTTCTGCCTGCGCCTCCGTAACCGCGAGCCCCATGTTAAGGTAATGCGTTCCCTGATCTGGATAGGGATCCGGGTCAAAAGGACTGCGTAGCACCGACACACCCAACTGCTCTTTGTCCCCCCAGAACCCGTACTTACAGTCGCACAGCAACGCCAACGATGGCCCGCCGCTCTCCCTCACTGCACAGGCCAGCCCCCTGGAGGGCACATCATGCTCTTTCGCCGGACGCTCCACCACACCGCCCGCTGTAAGATAGCGAAAGCAGTTCGCCTCATAACCATAAGGTACACAAAACCGAAGCAGTGGCACGCCTGTGGGATCTCCAAGCTCCAGCCAGTCCACCTTCACAGAGAAATCCAACTGCCGGCTGTCCTCATCCAGTGTGACGCTCACCTCCATGCGTGAGCGCGAAAATGCAATACTGTATGTAATCCTTTGCCGCAGAGCTCCCGGCTCCAGCAGGCTCTGGCTGATCCGCATGCTCTGTGTCTGATTCAGATTCTCGCCTTTGGCTCTTGGTCCGACACGCCATGCAGTCATTCCGTACACAGGATCTTCCGTGTCAAGCCAGAATGTACAAGCGCTTTTTCCTGGTTCCAGCAGTGTTTTTCCACTCTCCTTATCCACGAGTTCCAGACACTCCATGGTCTCTCTGGAAAATACTGCCCGCAGCTTACTGTTCTCTAAGATCAGAGCCCCGTTGTCAAAGATATCCTGGCGAATCTCCTGATTTACGGGCACAATCGCATGTTCCGGCCACACATATTCCACCCGGCAGGTCTGATATCCCATGGCGGGCAACTGAACCTTCACAAGTATCCTCACATACGTATGGCCCCAGTACAGCGTGCCCGTCTCCTCCAACTGGTGCGGCAGGACATTTCCCTTGGCATCCACCACCCGGATCCTTTCCGGTTCCCGTTTCCAATCCCAGATTGTCAGACTGACTGTTTCACTGCGAATACCGGCTGACGTATTTACCAACAAAAAGCTGCGGCATTCTCCCTGCACTCCAGCCTGTGAGAGCCCATAACCGCTGCCATCCGCTGTCATGCTTCCAACCCCCACCAGAGGCATCGAACAACCCGCCCCGGCGGCATCCTCCGCTATAGCCCGGATGGCCTTTATACTTCCCGTCTGGGCACAAGCCATAGCAGACTGAAAGATACCCATGGCATACTCCCTGGTCTCCACGGTTCCAGAACCTGGAAGAATATCGTGAAACTGGTTAAACAGAATATTTTTCCATGCCTGCTTTTTCTCCTGGGCCGGAGCGTAATCCTGCGTCCAGGCCTTCGCCATAACTTCCAAAGTCTCCAGCTGACCAAGCTTATCCTCTCCCAGACGATTTGCACGCTTGATCCGCCCCTGAGAGGTATAGCATCCGGTAAACACGTAATTCAGTTCCTGATCCACCACCGGAAACGTGTCGGCCATGCCCTCAATTCTATGAAAAAATTCCCCAACTGTCCCGAAAGCAAGCTCCGGGAACAACGGCCATTTTGCCATGTCCAGGAGGCGATCCAGATCTCTTCTGGTAGGACCGCCGCCATGGTCTCCGACCCCGAAAACGCTAAGCACGGTATCCACGTTGTACTCTTGGCAGAACTGCGGTACGTTTCGATACATCCCATAATCCACCGACAGGTTATACCAGCCCGGTTCCCGGAAGGCAAGCACCTGTGCGCCGGAGGGCGCGCGCCAACGGAACAGATACGGACCTTCGTGCCCCCTGCAATGATAATAGTAGCGGACGCCGCCCTTGCTCAGAATCTCCGGCAGATGACGTGGATGTCCAAAGGTATCCGGTTCCATATCCAACTCCAAACGCTCCACGGGAATCTCAAGCAGGTTGGAGATATACTCCTTCGCGTACAAAAGATGATGAGCCATTGCCTCCAGAGAAGCCATATTCTTATCGTTCTCAACCCAGGATGCCACCGACGCCTCCCATCTTCCTTCCTGCGCCAACGTGCGGATCCGGGGCAGCGTATCAGGCGCATACTTTTCCAGCATCTCGTATACGGAAGCCTGGGACTGGGTGTAAGTCATCTGAGGATACTCTTCCATCAATGCCAGCACCGTGCGGATGGTATCCACAGTCACCGCTGCCGTCTCCTGATAGCCCCACATCCAGTTCATATCAATGTGGGCATTGCCGCAGCAGAGCACATGCAGCTTTTTTGCCCGGGCAGACAGAACCCACAGTTCCTTCTCCAACCGAAGGACCGCCTGTTTTGTAATCATCCCGGATTCGCGACTGTCTGTCTCCAGAATCTCCAGGCCCAGCTCCAGCAGCCGCTCATGTTCCCTTGATTCGAATCCTTCCGACACTCCGGATTCTTCCGCTGTCCCGAATTTTTTCGGCGTCTCAGCTGACTCCAGCAACCCACAGCGGAACAGTTCCAGCAGATAGGCCATCTCCTCAAAAGCTCTTCTGGCCCAATAGGACTCCAAAACACTTGTCTCGAGGACGTGTAGACGCGTCCCCAATGAAATTGCTGACATATCACACTTCCTCCTAGTAAGACGGCCTCGACTTGTCCGCCTGCGCCGCGTTAAATTCATCCATAATCTTCTGTCCGCCAGCTTTCATCCATGCCGCAACCGCGTCGTCATATTGTTTCCGGCTCACATCCGGACTCAGGATCATTGCACCGAAGGTAGAGTTCAGACAGGACTCCTGTATCTGGGAACCGATGGCCATATTTGTCTCGGATTTCACCGTGGGGACCAGATAGTCATAGTACTTATTGGCACAGTACGCATCCCATTTTGCCCGCCAATCCTGATAGTATTCGCTGATGCCAAGAATCTCAAACTGGTTTTCGTAGTCCGCAAAATCCACAAGATCCTCGCGGCGGTTTAAAAATGTCAGCGGCTCTACCTGGGCGCTCTTATAGGCATCCTCCCGCATAGATTCCGGAATCTTGCTCTTCGTTCCATCCGAATTGACGGTGCACATTTTTTCCTCAATACCATAGTAGTAAATCTCGTGTCCCTCTGTCAGCGTCCATTCCAGGAAGTCAAAAATCTTCGCAATCTTTTCCGCACTCAGTGCTGCATTGAAATACATTCCCCGATCCACCGGGAAGTTCACCCGCAGTCCTCCCTGAATTCCCTCTGGTCCTGTCAGCGGCGCCATGATACCGATCTCAGCGTCCGGGTCATTGGCCGTAAGCACTGGGCAGATCTCCAGCATATCCGGATAGCCTCCGGGATAACAGGCTGCCTTCCCGGTCATGAATTTCTGCTTCCCGTGGCTGAAATCAGGATTCAGGTCGGCCTCCGCATCCAACAAGCCACGGCTGCGCATGGACTGCAGCCAGAACAAATACTCCTTCTGCTCCTGGGTGGCAAAAGAAGGAATCAACGTATTCGCATCCTCCTTCGAGGGCTGCCAGGTATTGATCACCGCTCCAAAAGATGTGGCCAAATCCTTGAACATCCAGCGCACCTCACCGTTGCCCACCGTCATAGGTACCACATCCGGCATGGCAGTCTTCACCTTCTCCAGCGCCTTTTCCAGTTCCGCTATCGTTGTAGGTTCCGCAATGCCAAGCTTATCGAACCAATCCTTGCGATAATACAGATAAAAAGGTATCTCGGAGGAAGTGGTGTTGGGCAGGAAGTAGATATGCCCATCCTCGTTGCGCATCATCTCCCAGATATCATCCGCAGCTGTAGCCTTTACTGCCGGATGAGATTCCAGCAAATCTTCAATGGGATAAAATGCTCCCTGATTCTCCGAGTCCCGCCAGGATACGTCCACAGGTCCCAACGCCCACATCACATCCGGAAACTTCCGGGAGGAGAGCATAATCTGCGCTTTCGCATCGTATTCCCCCACAGGAACGATCTGTACGTCGATGTTCACTTTGGCTGCCTCCTCCAGCGCCTGCTCATAAGGACCGTCCTTGGTGTAGGTGGACGCCCCCCAGACCGGCCGAAAGTAGCTGAAGCTTAGCGTATCCGACTCCTCCTTCTGTCCCTCCTGGCATCCCGGCGTCAGCGCCATGACGGGAATCAGCAGCAAAGCCATCAAAGATCCCCATTTCATCTTTCTCGTTTTCATTTTTCCCATTTTCATTTTTTCCTCCTTTTCATTGCAGCTTTCACCATTTTCCAGGCTTTTTCTATCCTTTGACTGCGCCGACAATCACACCCTTGACAAAATATTTTTGCAGGAAGGGATATACCAGTACAATGGGTACAGTGGCAAAGATAATACATGCCGCCTTGATATTCTCCGGCTGAATCACAGACCCTCCGGTTCCTACATAGCTGGTATTCAACGTCCCCATCCCCGCTGTGTTAAAATCCACAATAATGGATCGCAGCAGCACCTGCAAAGGCCACTTGGTATTGTCGTTGATATAGTAAAGGCCTGTAAAATAGTCATTCCAGTGACCAACCGCGTAGAACAGGCCTACGGTTGCAATAATAGGTTTTGACAACGGCAGTATAATGCGGCATAGAATCGTCATCTCACCAGCCCCATCGATCATTGCAGATTCATACAGGCTGTCCGGAATACTCCACATAAAGTTGCGCATTAGAAGCGCATTAACCGGAGACAGCAGACTGGGAATGATCAGCACCCAGATGCTATCCAAAAGATGAAGATTGCTCAGCAGTATATAGACCGGAATCAGACCGCCCCCAAAGAGCATGGGAAACACTACAATCCAGAGCATGATCTTATTCCCCGGCGCCTTGGTACGTGAGAGCGCATAAGCGCAGGTGGTAGTGATCATCAGATTCATGGCGGTCCCCACCACCGTGGAAAACACGGTGATACCGAAGGATTTCCACAGTACCGGTGTCTTCAAAATATATCGATAGGCCTCAAAGGTCACATCCCGGGCGAGGATCATCAGCGGATGATCGCTGATCGCTGCGGCTGAACTGAAGGATTTGGCCAACACATTCAACAGCGGATACAGGCAGATAACAGAACACAGGATCAGAATCAGCCGGATCACCAGCTGAGACAGCCAGGTTTTACGCTGACCTTTTCGTGCAGTTTTTTTATAAGAATATGCATTTTCCTTTACCATAGCGACTTTTCTCCTATTCTTCGGCAGACCTTGTTGGCCGCAATGATCAATACCATACCTACAAGTCCCTTCATCAATCCCACCGCAGTGGAGACCTCGTAGTTACTGCTGATCAATCCTGTCCGATAAATGTAGGTATCCAGAATGTCGCCCACATCATACAGCGTGGGATTTAAAAACATAAAAATCTGATCAAACCCTGCGCTTAAGATACCCGCAATGGACATA
>CABQGZ010000262.1 GCA_902463835.1 uncultured Lachnospiraceae bacterium | reverse complement strand
TCCCTGCGCATCGCTTGTTGACGACATCCGGATGTTTGAAGGCAACGACCGTATTTTCCCCTCCCTTCGCGGCGATGATCTGATAAGCCCTGCCCCTGATCTTATCGATAAGCTGGGCAGGATCACAGATATACGGATAACCGATACCGACAGCTTTGAGCGGGCAGTGCAAAAGCGGCTTGACGAATTTGGCAGGTACGGGCTTGTGTTTGCCGATCACGCACTTGATAACGGATTTATATTTGAGAAAAACGCCGCCAAAGGTTCCCCGTCTTATATACTTGAGTTTTTAGGAAAAGAGTATTCCAGGCGAAATATCATACTGCAGTTGCATCTTGGCGCGCAGCGCTATACAAGCACAAGGTTAAGAGCGGCTGCGGGCGCTGCGGGCGGCTTTGCCGCCATCGGAAACAGCATTGACATATGCTCGCTCACGGATCTTCTGGACACCCTCGATATGAGCGAGTACGGACTTCCCGTCACGGTACTGTTCCCACTAAACCCGGCGGACAATGCTCTTGTATCGGTACTTTCAGGCTCTTACAGCAAAGACGGCGTGCGCGGACTTGTAACGCAAGGTCCCGCCTGGTGGTGGTGCGACCACAAGCACGGTATTACCGATATGCTTGAAAACACTGCGGCCTTCAGCGTACTTTCAAATTTCCCTGGAATGACGACAGATTCAAGAAGCTTTTTATCTTTTGTGCGCCACGATTATTTCAGACGTATATTATGCGATTGGATCGGCCAAAAGGCGGAAAACGGTGCGTTTCTATGTTCGGAGGATCATTTAAAGGATCTTATTTTTAAGCTGTGCTACGGAAACGCGAAAACAATCATAACTAACAGAAAAGAGGAACGATGATGAATTTTAATGACAAGAACAGGATCATTGCTCTCACGCCCGAGTGGAATGGAGAGCGCTTTGCGGACGGCAGGCCTAAGGTTGCAGATAAGTATTTGGATGCGCTGCAGGGTATGACGCTTGAGGAGGTATGGAAGCCCATCTTTTTACTGGGATATGAGCATCAGTTTGTAGGCGGCGGGCTTGCGCCGCTGCAGCCGCTCCATGACGACGGCAGAAAGTTGATCGGCAGAGCCGTCACCTGTACCTATGTTCCCACACGCCCTGATCTTCACAGCCTCCAGTTTGCGCGAGGCGGCGAGGACGGTCTGCGCGGCAACTACAATCAATGGGTGATCGACTCCCTTATGGAACGGGACGTTGTCGTATGTGATATGTACGATAAGATCTACAAGGGTACATTTTTAGGCGGTAATCTCACCACCGCTATACATAAGCATACCAAAAACGGCGGCGCAGTAATATGGGGCGGCGTACGCGATGTTGAACAGATGAAACATGTTCCCGATGTTCAGGTGTATTACAGAGGCATAGACCCGACTCCCATACGTGAATTTGTTATGAAGGACTGGAACGACATTACATCCTTTGGCGGCGCAGTCTGCCTTCCCGGCGACGTCGTGTTCGGTGCAGGCGGCGGCGTACTGTTTATCCCCTCGCACCTTGTTGCGGATGTTGTAGAGGGGGCGGCAAAGACGCATGTCAAGGACGATTTTGGCTTTGAAATGATCGGTAAGGGTCTTTTTACCACGGCACAGATTGACAAAAACACCTGGTCGGAGGAAATGCTGGATATGCTGGTGACATGGATAAAGACAGACCCAAGAGGCGAGGCATACCGCAGCCTGGATTGGTCAAAAGAATACGACCTTGCAAGAAACGGTGATCCGAATGATACGCAGACCGCGCTTTAATGAGAGGAGATAAAAGAATGGATGGTTATTTTGAAGATAAGATTGCAGTTGTTACAGGCGCAGGCGGCGTTATATGCTCTGCTGTTTCAAAAAGTCTTGCAAAAGAAGGCGTAACGGTAATTCTTGTGGGCAGGACGCCGGAAAAGCTTAAAAAGGTCGCAGACGAAATAAAAGCAGAAGGCGGAAAATGCGACTGTTTTGCATGTGACACCACGGATAGAAATGCAGTGAATGAACTGGCAGACTGTGTTGCTACGCGGTACGGTAAAATTGATTATCTTGTAAATGGAGCCGGCGGTAATAATTCGCTTGCAGTCCCGAATATCGCGAAATTCGATCCCGCGGAGCTTGCGCCCGACAGACCCGGGAACTTAAAGGGATTGTATCATATTGATATGGACGCTTTTGAAAATGTCATTCGCGTCAATACTATGGGTACTGTTTATCCTATCCTTGCTTTTGCAAAATATATGGTAAAACAAAAAAGCGGAAGCATTGTAAACTTCGCTTCTATGAACACCTACTGTCCGCTCACCAAAAACTTTGCCTATGCAATGAGCAAAGCCGCTGTTGCAAATCTCACACAGTCGCTGGCCGCATATTTCGGCGAAACGGGAATCCGTATCAACGCGGTAGCCCCCGGCTTTGTGGTAAATGACAGGACAAAGGCAATCCTCGGTTCTGTCGAAGCAGGACTTACGGAAAGAGGCGCCAAGGTAATCGACCATACGCCGATGGGCAGGTTCGGTCAGGCGCAGGATATGTGCGGGTGCGTGAAGTTTCTGCTTGACGAAAGGCTGTCGTCATTCGTTACAGGCGTTACCGTTCCTGTTGACGGCGGATTTTTAACACTTAGCGGGGTATAAATATGATTTTAACCGATTATTTCAGATATCCGAAGGACGCCGCCTGGGACATTGCGCGTCAATGCGGCGTCCGCCACGGTGTAATACGGCTTCCCGAAACCACGGACTTTGATCTGACAAACGCAGCGCACTGGCAAAAGGTATACGATGATTTTCTGGATTTCGGAATAAAGCCGATTGTTATCGAGCCAATGCCAAATGAGGTGCACGACCACATCAAAGCCGGCGACAGAAAACGTGACGAGAGTATTGAAAAGGTCATAAAGATGTTTCCTATCATGCAAAAGCTGGGAATCCACTGCATCTGCTTTAACTGGATGGCGCATATAGGCTGGTACCGTAACAGGATCGTAACAGAACGGGGCGGCGCAAAGGTCACAGGCTTTGACTTGAATGATCTTGTAGCGACAGATGACTTCATAACCGAAAAAGAGCTATGGGAAAACTATGCGTTTTTTTTAAAAGCCGTTATTCCCGAGGCGGAAAAATATGACATAAAGCTTGCACTGCACCCCGACGACCCACCGATGCATATGGGAAATGTCTGCAGGATCATGACAAGCTACAAAAACATTGACAAGGCAATAAACAAAATTATGCCGAGCAGAAATCTTGGCGTCACTTTTTGTCAGGCTACCTATCATATGATGGGCGAAGACCTTTACAAAATCGTGCCGAAACTCAAAGAAAAAATATTCTTTATACACTTTCGCAATGTCATCGGAAAGAAAGAATGTTTTAACGAAACGTTTCATGACAATGGATCTCTTGATATGGCAGCGCTTATAAATCTCTATACCGGACTTGATATAGATGTTCCGATAAGGGTTGACCATGTTCCTACGCTTGTTGGGGAAAACACCAAGATCGAAGGCTATGCCGCACTTGGCAGACTGTTTGCAATAGGGTATTTAAAGGGTCTTTTAGAGGCTGCCGAAGGGAGATGAAAATTCATCTCCCTTCCGGCGTTTTCTTTATTCTTGTCTCGGCGTATGACCGAATTTCTTTTTATACAGACGCGTAAAAAACGAAAGATTGGAAAAACCGCAAAATGCCGCCACCTCCGACACGTTGTATTCTCCGCTTTGCAATCTGTTTTTTGCAGCATTCAAGCGAATATCGTTTCGATAGTCGATGGGCGACATCCCTACATATTCCCGAAACAGCCTGCGAAAATTGACCTCGCTCATATCGCACAGTTCGGCGTAATAGGAAACGGCCTCGTTTTGGTCAAAATGCTCGTTTATTTCTGACAAGGCTGCCTGGAGCTTTTTGAATTTTGCCGGAATGCAAAAGCTGCTCTCCTCCACTTGCCACAAAAGGCGATACAGGCAGGACAAATAGTAAAAGGGATGATTCGCTTTATGACTTTCCAACGGTTCAAAAAAGGCTTCCATCAGTTCCCCTGCCCTTGGAAGCTGTAGCTTTACGGGTTGGGCCAAATAGTCCGGAAGCGTCCCGCCGGCGAGATCAAATTGAACAATTTTGATCTCGGTATTATCTTCTGAATAAATGCCGATATAAGCAGTGTTTTTCGGGATAAATATCAATTCTCCCGCATTAACACAGATATTGTGTTCCTTTCCTGCCAAAAAAACATCGCGCATTCCGCCGCTGATCACATAGATAAATCCGTGCCGGGGCCGCCCGGCACGGAAGGAATGGCGGTAATTCTTTGGTCTTGATACGTTTTGGATATTAATGTTCTCAACCGTAAAATTCGGCGAGGATAAAAGATACTCATGCTTCATAATTCTTCGATTGTCCCTAAAGACGTTCTATCTCTGTATATCCATCGTCAAACAAAGCATCGCCGCCTTTTTGAATCACTTGATTCATCTCTTTAAACTTTTCAAAATATCTTTTTCCCAACACTCTCAATGATCTGGCATCAAAGTGCAGATGGTCCGGATTACAGGTGAGCCCTTTCACAGAAACATACCCGATATAATCATTGTTCTCTGCCAAATTCCGCAAAGACCTGTCAACCTTCGGATAATTGACTAAATAAGGGTGACGTTCCAGTGTTTCTTTGCTTTCAGCCAAAAAATCAGCCAGACCGCCGATCATGAAAGGAATATGATCGGAAAGGTTCAGATCTTTCCTGATTGCCTCAAAAACATTCCTACACCGTTCCTCGTAATAAGGCCAATGTTCCTCTCTGCAATCAGATTCACCCTGATGCCATAAAACGCCTGCAATTGCGGATGTTCTCTGCGCAAGCTTTGCCTGAAAGACCGCATGATCGTACAGTATTTCGCCCGGCTGCCACTGGGAAACCGTTGTTCCGCCATCGGCACACGGAATAAGTCCCACATCAATATCAAAAAATCTGGAACATTCATCTGCAAAGCTTTCCGCCAGACACACGCCCGAAACACTGCGGTCGTGATTCACAGGAAAATCCATGGGCTGCCATCTGCCATTGCGCAGCACATGCAGCCTGCCATTTTCTATGAACTGGACGTCCTCCCGAAAACCTCTTCCTGCCATATTGGATTGACCAATAAGAAGAAATGAATGGATCATGCGCATACCTCCCTATGTGATAACATCTGCTTTTACTCATCTTCGTGAACTACTTCCTCTTTTTTCCCAAATATCTCAACGTGATACATACCAGCTGCCTCATCACCGGAAACTGCACATACCACAACGCGAAGGTATCTGGCCTCAACTGCCCTGGGAAAACGGTTCGGTAAACGAGTCTGCCCGGAGGCGTGTCCCTGCAGCTGACGCTCCCAGCTCTCACCGTCCATGGAGGTCTCAATGTCATAGTCATACCATAATCCATCATTAAGCCAGGAAATAGAAACACCATACACCTGGCAGGTTCCCTGCAGATCACACCGC
>CABQGZ010000261.1 GCA_902463835.1 uncultured Lachnospiraceae bacterium | reverse complement strand
TTTCTGGTATTGGCGATAGAATATGGTTTCAAAGAGATAATTTATGATAAATTTATATTACAAGGAGGTTCTCTATGGGGACAAATCCCGGCAAAAACAAATCAAACATCAAATCCGAGAACCGGGGAACATTATTCCGCTATCTGGTTACCAACAAGCGTACTTCCCGGATCGAACTTTCTAAGATCAGCGGCCTGACTAAAATGACTGTCACGAATATCATTTCAGAATTCCTGGAAAAGCATTATGTGACAGAAGTTTTTGATGGTCATGTACGTGCCACCAGAAGCAATCCTGTCATGCTGGAGCTCTCTTCGGATGCCCCTAAAATTATCGGTGTTCTGATTCGGCATAACTATATCGAAGTGTCTCTGTGTACCTTTGACTTAAAGATATTAAAGCTAAAAAAGCAAGTGCTTACCGCTTTTGATCAAGATATTTTGATACATACCATCCGGGAAATCATAGATCCCCTGGTACAATCCGAAAACATCCTGGGCATTGGTATCGGCTCCATCGGTCCAGTGGACATCCACAATGGTATTATCTTGAATCCACCGGACTTTTGCGGCCTCCACAATATTCCAATTGTACAGATACTGCAAAAGGCCTACCATATTCCAGTCTACCTGGACTACCATTACAACTGTACCGCTCTTGCCGAAAAATATTTTGGCAATGGCCAAAACTATGATAACTACCTGTTTCTTGGCATTTCAGAAGGGCTTAGTCTTGGCATCGTCTTAAACAGTCAGCTGTTCAGCAATTATACTGGTTTTGCCAGCGAGCTTGGCCATCTCTGTGTGGATATCAGCCCAGAAGCCATGGACGACTACGAAAATCAAAGCTGTCTCGGTCATCGTATTCATCCTGACGCCCACGATCCTGCGATCCTGCATGCATCTATCCGCACTCTGGCCGTGGCACTGGCTGGCCTATGCAACGTTCTGAATCCGCAGGCCATCATTGTTGGAGACTCCAAAAAACAGGTTTCGGACGATCTTTTGACGCTTTTATCCAATGAAATTAACCGCCGCATTGTCATTCGGGATTATCACCATATTGATGTGCTGCGCGCTCAGAGAACGGATCATATGGAAACATCCAGCTGTGCCATCAGCGTCATTCAGGAGGTTTTTCAGGGGAATCTGATGTTTTGATACTCGTATGCTTTTGTTTTATCTGCGTATAATAGGAGGCTGTGCACTGAGTGCGACAGCCTCCTTTGACTCATGAGCAATTTACAGCTCTTTCATGCAATTTTCGAATTATAATCCCATTCAAAATACATTCCTTTTATTCTCCGTGGTAAATCCATCGCAAAAGCTTCCACGGAAACAACATTGCTTCAAATAGCAAGGATTCATTCTTTTTTTCGAATACTGATATTCTTTCCCACTTGTTATCTGAACCAAATACTCTGAAAAAAATTCTTCCCAGCTTTGATATTGCGTTGTAATCAGACTTTCCGGTTCATGCAACAAAGCTTGCACTTCTTTCATTTTTGCAAAGATAGGCGAATGCAACAGCAGCCACTCAAAAGATTCCGGTAGATAAAGATCCGCATCACCTAACATCAGATCATACATATATGGTCCGATTGCAGAACCATCTCCGATTAGAGTGGTATCTTTTTGCGCATATTTTGAAAGATTACTGTTACCATGGCTCGTGATAACTCGATTTCCATACCAGTGCTGAAAATATTCTAATCCTGCTGCTTCATCCTCTGTAACATATCTACAATTCTCCGGGAAGTGATCCATATCTTCGTAAACTCTTTCCAGAGTGTGAAACTTACCAGAACTTTTTATCTGATATATTTCCTGATAGCTGTAGGGAAGCCATGCCATTTTATCCCTTGATATAATAACAAAGCAATTATTCGATCTCGCCATACTGGCAGCAAGCTGTTTTCCGGCTGCAAGAGCTGGATGTTCCTCATCGATAAATACAATCGCATCCGTAAATGCATCCATATTCATTTCCCAGTTCACTTCCGGTAATACGACGCATGGAACATCACACAAAATATCTGCTGTTTTTCGGATCGTTGCATCTGCAATAAGGCGTACCAGTGTGGTTTTTCCGGTAGCGCTGTTTCCACGTATGACCGTATATTTACGGCGAATGTTGAATTTGTACTGTATACCTCTGCCGGATTGCACTACGATTGCGTGTTTTGCGACCATTTCAAATACTCCTTCACATATTCAGGGTAAGAATTACATACCACTCCTGTGTCCATGACTGTCAAAATCACATTTTCCGGAAAGCGCATAGGGTATGTCAAATGGACATAAATATCCTGCATTTTCCCGATTCTGTCAATCCAGACAGCGCAGTTGTCTCCGCAGCTGTTCCCATGAATCAGAAGT
Organism: uncultured Lachnospiraceae bacterium; assembly: GCA_902463835.1. Taxonomy (GTDB): domain Bacteria; phylum Bacillota; class Clostridia; order Lachnospirales; family Lachnospiraceae; genus 14-2. Next base: position 3,123 of record CABQGZ010000261.1, on the reverse strand, counting down.
TCTGGTTTTTTCAACATTAATATCACGGCTTTCACTCCACCACTGATCTGTGTAACAGGAATTGCCCCCAGTACAGGACTGTTTACAATCTGCGGCGTTATCACCTCTGAGGTATCAATATCCCGGATCATCTGTCTCACCAGTGGATCCTCCAACCATTCGTCCTGATAATTATTGTTAAAGTAAGAATCCGTATACCGAATCTCACGTTCATCCTCGCGAAATAAAATATTCAACATAATTTTATTTGTACCTGCCTTTCTTAAGACATGTGGCATTGTGAAATGTTAAAAGAATTTTAGCATAGATAAAAAGGGAATACAAGACTTAATACTGAAAACAGGACAACCAAGCTCATTCCTCTCAGTTGTCCTGCCTCTTTTCCTCAAACACTCATCTGAAATTTCCTGCCTTACGCCTCAATTCCGACCACTTCAAAATCCTGCTCTTCCACGGCCTTCTTAAGAACCTCATCGGCCACAGCCCCCTCCAGGGTTACAACAGCCGTCTTCGCCTCCAGATTCACATCTGCTACTGCGACACCGTCCAGTCCCTCCAGCGCCGTCTTCACCTTGTTCACGCAGTGCTGGCATCCCATTCCTTCAATTCTGATTGTTCTTGTCATGATAGATTCCTCCTTGTTGTTTTCTTCACTCATTTTAATTTCATTTTGTCCGCTTACTTCAAATTGCTTTCGCCCACGACGCTTTCTGGGCTTATCCTTGCTGGCGTCGTGCACCCGGAACATATTCAGCCGCAGCGCATTGGTTACCACGCATACGCTGGAGAGGCTCATAGCCGCCGCCCCGAACATGGGATTCATCTCCCAGCCCAGAAGCGGGATCCACAGACCTGCCGCCAGCGGAATGCCGATTACGTTGTAGAAGAAGGCCCAGAACAGATTCTCATGGATGTTCTTCAGGGTGGCACGGCTCAACCGGATGGCGGCGGGCACATCGCTTAAGCGGCTCTTCATCAATACCACGTCCGCCGCGTCGATGGCGATATCCGTACCGGCGCCGATGGCGATTCCCATATCCGCCCGAGTCAGCGCCGGAGCATCGTTGATGCCGTCGCCCACCATGGCAACCTTGCCCATCTGCTTTAACTCCTTAATGACACTCTCCTTACCCTCCGGCAGCACGCCTGCAATCACCCGATCCACGCCGGCCTGACGGCCGATGGCTCTTGCGGTCCGCTCATTGTCGCCGGTCAGCATCACCACATGGATTCCCATCCTCTGAAGCTCCTGCACCGCCCGGGGACTATCCTCCTTGATCACGTCAGCCACGGCAATGATTCCGATAAAGCTTCCGTCCTTCGCAAAGAACAGCGGCGTCTTGCCATCCTCCGCAAGCCTATTGGCTTTCTGTACAATACCTTCGGAAATCTCCGCATGCTGGCGGATATACTTCAGATTTCCGCCGGTGAGTCTGCTGCCCTCCAGCGTGCCGGACAACCCATTTCCCGGAACTGCCTGGAAATCCGAGACCTCCAATTCCTCTTTGATCTGTATCTCCTGCCCCTTTACCAGGATCGCCCGGGCCAGCGGATGCTCGCTCTTTCGCTCCAGAGCGTAGGCCCATCGCAAGAGTTCCTCTGTGCGTATACCCTCCGCCGGTATCACGTCAGTCACCCTGGGCTCACCGCTTGTGATGGTTCCGGTCTTATCCAGAGCGACAATATCCATTTTCCCTGTCTCCTCCAGAGAAACCGCCGTCTTGAACATGATTCCATGCTTTGCTCCCATACCGTTGCCAACCATAATAGCCACCGGCGTGGCCAGACCCAGAGCACAGGGACAGCTGATCACCAGAACGGAGATTCCTCTGGCCAGGGCATACCCCACGGAATGGCCAGTCAACAGCCATACCAGAATCGTGACTGCCGCAATTCCAATTACAATCGGGACAAACACGCCGGACACCCGGTCCGCCACCTTGGCAATGGGCGCCTTGGTGGCAGCCGCGTCGCTCACCATCTGAATAATCTGAGACAGTGTAGTGTCCTCGCCCACACGGGTAGCCTCACAGCGAATAAATCCCGACTGATTGATGGTGGCAGCCGATACCGCATCCCCCGGATTCTTATCCACCGGGATACTCTCGCCGGTCAGCGCCGACTCGTTGACTGCGCTGTTTCCCTCCAGCACGATTCCGTCCACCGGAATATGCTCACCCGGGCGCACCACAAAGATATCTCCCTTGCGCACCTCATGAATGCCTACCTCCACCTCTGCGCCATCCCGAAGAATCACCGCCGTCTTGGGCGCCAGCTTCATCAGACTCTTCAGCGCATCCGTGGTTCTTCCCTTGGAGTAGGACTCCAGGGTCTTTCCCACCGTAATCAGCGTCAATATGGTAGCGGCGGACTCGAAATAAAACTCATGCATATATCCCATGACCCGCTCCATATCCATCTTCGCCATAGCATCTGTCATGAGAAAAAGAACTACGGTGCTGTATCCGAAGGCCGCCGCTGCTCCCAGTGCCACCAGCGTATCCATATTCGGCGCCCGGTGGATCAGCCCGCGAAAACCGCTGACAAAGAACTTCTGATTGATCACCATGATGATCGCTGTAAGCAATAGCTGAATCAATCCCATAGCCAGGTGATTCTCCGCAAGCCATCCCGGCACCGGCCAGTTCCACATCATATGTCCCATGGAGAGATACATCAGCGGCACCAGAAAGATCACCGACCAAATCAACCGCCTCTTCATCTTCGGCGTCTCTGTATCTCTCAGAAAATCATCCTCATTTCCAGCCGTCCCACTCCCGGTCAAGGACATTCCGTCCCCTGTCCGGGAAGCTCCGTCCCCCGTCTGCGATGTTCCACCCACTTCCCGCCCGGAACGCTTCAGCGATGCCCCATACCCTGCATCCGTCACAGCTTTCACAATGGCAGATTCCTCAGCATTTCCCTCTACACCCATAGAGTTCGTAAGCAGACTCACCGAGACAGACGTAACCCCCGGCACCTTCGACACAGCCTTCTCCACCCTTGCACTGCAAGCCGCACAGCTCATACCCGTTACATTAAATTGTTCCATCTTCCTTCACGCTCCTCTCTTTTCTATCATTCCCTATTACAAAGACATTATATACCCTATGGGGGTATATT
>CABQGZ010000260.1 GCA_902463835.1 uncultured Lachnospiraceae bacterium | reverse complement strand
TTTCAAAGTAGAATTTAATTTTACAAAGTGGAATTCACCTTTTCAATTCACCAAAAGCTTCTGCAACTGTCAAATCCTCCGGGGTAGTAATCTTAATGTTCTCGTAGGAACCTTCCACCAGCTTGGACGGCCGTCCACTCACTGTTTCCAGCACCATAGCATCATCGGTCACCTGAATAGTCTTTCCCATTTTTTCCTGTTTTATCAACATATCATAAGCCTGGAAAATCATGGCATAGGAAAAGGTCTGGGGCGTCTGCACCATCCACACCTTACTGCGTTCCGGGGTCACTTTGGCAAATCCGGCTTCATCTACAATCTTAATCGTGTCCTTGACCGGCATCCCTGCCACACAGGCCCCACAATTTCTTGCCCCTTCCAGGGTGCGGCTGATGATATCCAAAGTCACAAAAGGGCGTGCTCCGTCATGAATCAGTACATAGTCCGCTCCTTCCGCCGCCTGAAGTCCGGCATATACGGAGTGGTAGCGCTCCCTTCCGCCGGTGACGATCCTGCTCACCTTCCCAAATCCATAGCGCTGAACAATCTCCTTTTTACAGTACTCCACTTCCCCCGCCCCGGTTACAAGTACGATCTGATCCACTGCGCTTTCCTCGAAAGCCTTCAGAGAATAATAGAGTACCGGGTAACCGTTCAGCTGCAGATACTGTTTCGGCACCCCGGCCTGCATGCGTTTTCCCTGTCCTGCCGCCAGAACAACTGCCGCTGTTGTCCCCTTTTCCATGGATATCCCCCTTTTCTTTTCTGCCACAGTCTCTGTCCTTTTCGTGTGCTGCATCTAGCGCTCCCCCAGCTTCAGATTAGGAACTGCATTCAGATCCCAGCCGTGCCTTACACCGGCCACATACTCATAGTAGGCGGCAGCGCCGATCATAGCCGCGTTGTCAGTACACAAAATGGGCGACGGATGATAGAACCGGACGCCTTTTTTCTCACAGGCTTCCCGCATTCCTTCCCGCAGCGTGCGGTTGGAAGCCACGCCGCCTGCAATGGCGAATTTCTCCAGGCCAAATTCGTCGATGGCCATCATGGCATGTTCAATGAGCACCTGAGTCACTGCCTTCTGGAAAGAAGCCGCGATGTCCGCTTCCACAATGGGCTCATTTTTCATCTTACATCCGTTGATATAATTCAGCACGGCTGATTTGACCCCGCTGAAGCTGAAATCATAGGGATCGTCTGCAATCTTTGCCCTTGGAAACGCGATGGCATCCGGATTGCCCTGTTTGGATAACTGCTCAATCTTTGGTCCGCCGGGATAACCCAGGCCGATAGCTCTTGCTACCTTGTCAAAAGCCTCGCCTGCCGCGTCGTCCCTGGTTCTTCCCAGGATCTCGTACGTTCCATAATCCTGCACCTTTACCAGGTGGGTATGGCCGCCGGAGACCACCAGACACAAAAAAGGCGGCTCCAAATCCGGATTCTCGATATAATTTGCGCTGATATGTCCCTCGATGTGATGCACGCCGATCAAAGGCTTTTTCGCTCCATAGCTGATAGCCTTGGCCTCCGCCACCCCCACCAGCAGTGCCCCCACCAGTCCCGGACCGTAGGTCACCGCCACGGCGTCCATATCCGCCAGGGTCATCCCGGCCTCTTTTAAAGCTTCCTCAATGACCTGGTTGATCTTCTCAATATGCTTCCTGGAGGCGATCTCAGGCACGACACCTCCGTACAGCTTGTGAAGTTCAATCTGTGACGAGATAATATTGGAAAGCACCGTCCGACCGTTTTTCACAACGGCTGCTGCCGTCTCATCGCAGGAGCTCTCGATGGCCAGTATCACCACATCTTCTTTTTTCTCTTCCTGTTCCATCATACTTAATCCTTTCCCATGGGGTTATTCAAAATCCAGCTCCACCGTCTTGCCGTCCTTTCCCAGATAGCTTTCCGGAAAAATCCGGCGCACCTCATCCATGTAATCCTCCGCTCGCACCAGGGAGGGACTGAAGTGGGTCAGCCACATTTTGGCAGCCTTTGCATCTCTGGCCAGCCTGGCCGCCTCGTAAAAAGTCATGTGCTTGTACTGTCTGGCCTTCGCTTCCTTGTCCTTCTCTGCATACATGCCCTCACAGATAAAAAGATCTGCCCCGGCAGCATTGGCCGAGATTGCTCCCACCGGGCGCGTATCCGTACAGTAAGTGACCTTGATACCCTTTCTTGCAGGCCCCATAACCATATCCGGCGTATAGATCTGTCCGTCCTGTTCCACTGTCATTCCCTTCTGAAGCGGATTCCAGCACCGCACTGGGATTCCAAGCCTTTTTGCCTCCTCCAACTGGAATTGTCCCGCCCGCTCAATCTCAATGGTGTAGCCGTAGCAGGTAATGTTGTGGTTCACCTTGAAGGCCGTAATCTTATACCCCTTGAGAAAAAGCGTCTGCTCCGGCTCGGTAAGCTCTATATATTCTATAGGAAAGGGCAGCTCCGGCGCAATGGTTCGAAGGGCATTCACCACACGTTCCAGGCCCTTTGGTCCCACCATGATCAAGGGTTCCGTCCGCTCCGCATTGCCCATGGTCAGCAGAATGCCCGGCAGCCCACTGATATGATCCGCGTGGTAGTGGGTAAAGCACATGACATCCAGCGGCTTGAAGCTCCATCCTTTTTCTTTCACTGCAATCTGCGTGCCTTCACCGCAGTCGATCATCAGACTGCTTCCATTGTATCTGGTCATCAGGGAAGTGAGCCACCGATGAGGCAGAGGCATCATGCCGCCAGTCCCCAGCAAACAAACATCTAACATATTTTCTTTCCTCTTTCTTACATAAGCTCTGTAACCTCTGTCTCCGATACCGGAATCCGAAAATGACTGGTCAAGTCATCATAGCAGGCTTCACATAGACAGAATTCCTGCATTTTTCCGTCTTTTTCAGAAAAATAGCCCCATTCCTTCCTTATAAAAAGGTAATCCTCCATGGGAATTTTGTTTTCCATCCGGATTTCTTTTCCACAACAGTTACAGATGATTTTCTTTTCCATATTGGTTTCCTCCTGCTTTTTCCCTTCGCGTACTGACCACATCTGATTCAGCTAAAAACGCTTGTCGAAATAAAATGTGGTTCGTACTCTAGTATATATCCGAAACCGCAGGCAGGAAAGTGGGAATTGCTGGTTATCGCTCTCCCACCCCATTTATTGTTGAACGGTCATGACATAGCCGTCCTCTTTTGGTTTCTCATAAAAGCCTTTTCGCACACCCTGAATCTCAAATCCCAGCTGTTGGTACAGATGAATGGCCGCTTCATTTGACACCCGCACTTCCAGTATTACCGTGTGTATCCCGTCATCCTGCGCCTCCTTAAGAAGCACCTCCATCAGCCTTCGTCCAACGCCCTGCCCCCGGAAGTCAGCATCCACCGCTACGTTGGTGATCTCCCCCTCATCCAGGGCGCAGTACATCCCACAATACCCCAGGGTCCGGCCTTCCGATTCCGCCACCAGAAAGATCACATCCTCTCTGGCCAGCGCATCCAGAAACCCCTGTTCGCTCCAGGGCTGGGAAAAAATCTGTGCTTCCAGGCGGCTTACCGCTTCCGTATCCCTGGAAGTCATCCGCCTGACATTGAACTCTGTACAATGCATCTTGCGTCCTGCTATTTTCGCGCTGGCAGCTCCGGATCTCATACGCTCGGCTTCTGTCTCATTTCGCCCCGCCTGTTCCTTCATACCTCCGTCTGTTCCTTCCTCTGCTGCTCCATGCGCTCCCGCTCCGCCTGGGAGAGCCGCAGGTAATCCGGCCGGTGTTCCGCCGCGGTCTGAAGCTTCCCTTCGGCATAGTATTGCTGTGCCAGCACTGCCAGAGCGGAAGCCCGCTGCTTATTCATATGTGCCGGGGCAAACCGGTAGGGAACCTGACAATACTCCTCTATATATGCCCGAAATACAGGAACTCCATCCCCCAGGAATGCCACCTCCCGCTCAAAGCTGTTGACAATCTCAATGATTTCTTCGATCCCAACGGCGCACTGCTGCACCAGCACTTCCATCTCATTCCCGTGAAATTCATACAGTCCGGTATACGCCTGACTTCTTCTGGCATCCATCAGCGGACACACAAGCTCCTGCGCTCCGCAGAGATTATAGGCAATTCCATCTACGGTGGGAATCTGTATCAGCGGCTTGTCCAACGCCAGCCCTAAGCCTTTTGCAGTTGCGGAACCAATGCGGAGTCCGGTAAAGGAACCGGGGCCTCCCGCTATGGCTATGGCGTCTATGGTGGAAAGATCCAGTTCAATCATCGTTGCAATCTCATCCAGCATGGGAAGCAGTGTCTGGGAATGTGTCTTTTTGTAGTTCACAGTATATTCCGCCAGCATGTTGTCATCCTCCACCACAGCCACGCTGGCCACTAATCCTGAGCTGTCCAATCCTAATATCTTCATGAAACCACCTCGTTTATTGTTATTTTCCGGTAGTCAAAGCCTTTCCCCGGATCCTTCTCAATCCGTATCTCCGTCCGGCTCTTGGGCAGCAGCTCTTCGATCAGATTGGCCCATTCAATCAGGGTCAGCCCTTCTCCGTAAAAATAATCCTCATACCCGATCTCTTCCATCTCTTCAATGTCCCCGATGCGGTACACATCAAAATGGTAAAAGGGCATGCGCCCCTGTTCATACACCTGTACAATGGTAAAGGTGGGACTGCAGATGGGTTCCGCAATCTCCAGCCCTCTGGCAATACCCTGGGTAAATACAGTTTTTCCTACCCCGAGATCACCGATCAGCGTGTATATCTGGCCCGGCTTTACCTCCCTGCCCAGGGCTTCTCCCAGTTCCAAGGTCTCCTGGGGGGAAAATGTTTCTTTTATCATCATCATCATCATTTCATCCTCAATCGATAGTCTGGCAGCTGCTTCCCTGCCAGCTGCTTTATCGCCTCGTACTGACCTTCCAGCTGTTCTTTGGGCAGCACATAGGCGTTGACGCGGGAGCTGTAGATCAGCAGGTTGCTTCTGGTTGCTGTCATCTTATAAATCATATCCCAGGCAAGATCCGCCGTCTCTTCTCCCACAGATACATGGATTCCTGTCTCATCCATACGATAATGAAGTGTTTCCCTCAGCACCGGCGATACAAGCATCTGACGTTTGGAGCGAAGCTTCAGGGCTATGGGGGTGTAGATCAGAAAAATGATACCGAACAGATAGTAGAGTGCGGTATACATGGGTTCCACTTTTCCCAGGGTCAGGCATGCCACAATAATAACGGCAATTCCGATGACCGTGGCAAAGATTCCCTGAAAGCCGGTGTAAGCATGGTGCATATTAAAACGATACATGTCCCGGTCTGTTATTTTGACGTCCAGTTCGATTGGCATGGGTATCAGCTCCTTTCAACGGTACTATTATATACGTTTCTTGCGGTTATCTCAATAGAAAAATGAAAAAATTCTGGTTTGACGAAGGAAGAGCATGGGTTTGTTTGCGGCGAAGGGGACGCAGATTCGGCAGGCACATGGTTTACTAAACGGCGAAAGGG
>CABQGZ010000259.1 GCA_902463835.1 uncultured Lachnospiraceae bacterium | reverse complement strand
AGGTTGCACTGGAATGCCGCAAGCCGTGAAAGACGATGTGCGGAAACTCCGGGTGCGCATCCTGCCACTTCTCGAACTTCTTCCGAATCAGAACAGGTTCAACTGCCAGATGCAGAATCGGGTCCTCCATGCTGGCAAGTGCGGCCCACATCTCGTCCGCGTCCCAGATGGCACGCTCCTGAATCGACTTTTTAGGGCTGTCCACCGGAACGGGGCTTTTGATGAGGATGCCCCACTCCACCGCATACTGAAACGCCGTCCGCAGCAGGCGGTGCACCTCGTGGATGGTTGTTCCAGAGAGAAGCCGCTGCTGCTGTTTTTCCGAAAGCACCTGCTTTTTTCCCTCAAGATATTGGCCGCAAGGCGTTTTGCTGAGGGTAGAATACAGGTCTTCCAGATGGTAGGGCTTGAGCTTTTGCATCTGCATATCGCCGATGTACGGAATAATGAGGTTCTGGACGGTTCCCAGATTGGATTGATAGGTGCAGGGTGCCCATTTGTGCTTGTTGCATTGCTTGGGAAGCCACTCCATCAAAAACTCTTTGACGGTGATGGTGGACGGAATCAGAAACGTTCCGTTTGCCAGTTCATGTTCGATTTGTTTTTTGCGGTTTATTGCCTCCTCTTTCGTGGAAAAACTTTCCCATTTGTTGCAGTTTTTACCCTGCTCGTCTTGGTAAGTATAGCGGACACCATAGGAGCTGCCGCGTTTCGTAATATATGCCATACGTTATCTCCTTTTTCAAGCTGCCCGGAGCCACGCATCGAAGCTGTCTTTCGGGATGCGGATGCTTCCGCCGACCCGAAGAACACGAAATTCGGTAGTGCTGTTGCACAGGTTGTAGGCAGAGCGCAGGCTGATGGACAGCATCTGCGCAATTTCCTCCACCGTGTACACCAGTGTTGTGGCTTTCAGGCTGTCAGTCGGAGACTTGACGGCATTGGTTTGAGTGACCACTTCCATTTTATCGTTATTCGGAATGGTCTGCAAGATATTTTTCGTATAATCCAAAGATTTCACAGTTTCGGTCGCAACAGGCCGAGATTTGTTCATAAGCAAAACCTCCATGTTTTATTTTTGATGTAAGTTCAAAATCGCCTGCTCACTCTGCTCATCCTGCACCTTTTGCGCACTGTGAGCAGGCTGAGCAGGGCTTTTTCAAGTTGATTCTATTTTTTAATCCCACGGACTTGGAACATCAACGGGTAAAAACAGGTCAACGTCTACATTGTGAAAGCCCCGATTTGTGCCGATGCACTTATCATCGTAGACGATGCCCAGACTTTTCTGATTATCGTTTAGATGGTGGATAAAGGTTGATGCTGCCAGCGGCTTTTCCAGGTTATCCAGACACCAGCGTTCATAGACTTTATAGAAATCCGTGGATTTGCACTTGGCCCCCTGCCGAATTTCAAAATAGCCCTCGGATTTGAGGAAGCCCAGAATGTTGTTGCCCTGCTCCATCGCTTCTTTCAGGTTTGCAGCGGTGCGTTCGCTGATGGTAAACTGATAATTGTTCTGAATCAGCCGATGAAGCCCCTCCAATGCCCAAAGCAGGATGCCCTCTTTTTCACCCCGCATCTTGTCAATGAGGAAAGGATCATCCACCCGGCCAACGGGCTTTTCCTTAGTGGTGAGCAACAGCTGGCGGCGATAGAAACCGTTGGACTTGTCATAGAGCGCGTGTAAGATGCCATTCCCGAAACAGGCAAACCGCACATACAGCGTACCCTGCACACTCTGCTGACCTTTGCGCTCAATGTCGATTTTATCTTCCAGTGTAACAAGGGTCTTGATGTTGTTGGTCTGCGGCAGGGCCTCGGTCTTCATATCGTCATCTACCAGAAGCAGCTTGTACTCCAAGTCTGCACGGGCAAAGCGGTTGGTTTCTACCTTTTGCAGACTGCCTGTGTACATACTGCTGCCGAACAATTCTCGCAGGATCAGCCCGATTCTGGATTTTCCCTCACCGCCCTTGCCGACCATCAGCAGCATTTTCTGCGCTTTGGTAACAGGCAGCAGGCAATAGCCAATGTATTCTTGTAAGGCCGGAATATCTTCTTCGTACAGCAGCTCATTCAGAAATTGCAGCCAGCGTGTCGGTGCTGGTGCTTCTGGCACATAGGAGATGGGCAGTCGGTTCATGCAGTATTCTTTTTCAGGGGTAAAGTGACCGTCCACAAAGTATGTGCCGTTTCGGACATGGATGCGGTCTGTCTGAATCTTCGGTGGTTCAGATGCACAGGCCAGCTTAATGCCTGCACAATATGTTCAATCCGCCGTGCTACGCTGGTGGTAGCGTAATAGCGAATCTGCTCATAGATTTCCTTTTTCAATAGGGCTTCATCCTCGATCATGCCATCCACCGTGAACAATCTGCCTTGAAAACAACGCATGGGGTGCAGGCTCAAAAAGTAATCTGCGAACAATGGTTCAATAATTTTTCCGTTATCACCCACCCAGTTTCGGGCAGGTGCGCTATGCTGCTGCTTCGATTTCTTTGCATCGTTCGATTGCTTCTCCAAGGGCGGTCACTTCCTTTCCGTTGAGTAGTTGTTGTTTTTCATGCGAGCTTCCCTGCAAAAGAATGTCCAGCAGATACTGCACACGGTCTGCGTAGTGTATGCTTGCGATGAAGCAAGGATGCAGGGGATCTTCTGGATTCTGCGGCGCGTAAGTTATGCGCCAATCTGCCAGCAGAGAACGATAGCCACACAGGATTTTGTAGAATTGCTCTTTCTGGTTCAATGGCTTTTCCACGGGTTTGCAGAGGAATCGTGGAGAATTTCCTGTTGCAGAAAGCCCAAAATCTGTAGCCAGCTTTTCCGCCGCTTGCCGCAAGGACAGCTGAAACAGTTTTGCGGTGAAGTCTATCACATCGCCATCCGCTCCACAGCCAAAACAGTGAAACCGTGAATCCACTTTCATGCTGGGATTACGGTCTGCATGGAATGGGCAGCAAACCATGCTGCTGCGGTTTGGACGAAAACCATAGGCTTCTGCAGCCTGTCGAGTAGTGATATTCAGCTTTACGATTTCAAATAAATTGTTGTTCTTGAAGATTTTCCTCCTTTACAGTTCTATGCCATGACTGCGCTTCTTTGGTTTGGTGCATGTCTGCTCACGCTGTGCGATTTCTTCCTGCCGCTGCTGCAGCTTTTGCAAAACGGACGGGCGGGAATCTTCTTTGATTTGCTCCATGGCTGCTTTTTTCACCTCTGGGATATAGAAGAACTGCGTTCCTCTTGAAAGAAGGCTCTTGATTGCCCCAATGATATTTTTCCGCAGGCAGAGTATTTGTTCTTCTGCATATTTTCTGGTGCGGAAGTCTGCAATTCGTTCTGGTTCCATTAACCATTCCAAATGTTGATCAATTTCATTTACAGCTTCCTGTAATGCTTTGTTTAATCCAACATCGGAAACCGCAAGGACCGCTTGGTCATAAGAACCATTTACCGCATCATTAAACAAATCGTTTACATCTACCCATTGCGAAAACAGTTCTTCTAATTCGTTCTCCTGGCTTTTAATTTTTTCATTGTTTTTCGAAATCTCTACAGATTGCCTTATCGCCTGATCGAATAGTTCAGCATATTCATCTCGCTGGTTACGGCAATCTTCCAGCAATCCGACATATTGAATACTTTGTTCTTGCAGCTCTTTCTTCTGTTCTGCGATCCGTTTATTTTGCTTTTTCAGAATGTAATCCTGCTTTTCCAGATAAGCCCGTCCGCCGTATTCTGGCACTTCGTCCAGTTCCAAGCCGTGGCGTTTGGCAATCTCGAATAGCATCGTGCGGCAGGCTGCATCAAATGTGATCTTGCGGTTGTTGTAGCGTCCAAGGGGCTTGTCTGGCTTCGGCAGTTCAAAACCCAGTGCTTCCAATGCCTTTTCCTGCTGCGGAGCAATCTCTCCATACTTGTTTTCACAGTCAAACACATGGCGTTCGTGGATGTGCGGCGTACCTTCATCCAGATGCAAGGCCCAATCCAGAATGTGAACGTGTTTGCCGAAACGCTCATGGAACTCGTCCATGAATTCTGTGACGATTTGAAAAAGCTCTTTGGGCGAAGCGTGGCTCTCCAGCGTTCCAAGCTGATAGATGCTTTCTTCGGGGCAGGTTTTCTTGCTGGTAAGCAAATCTTCGGGAGAACGGTTTCGCTCGGTGTGCCGGATTTTGGCGTTGCGCTCATTCTGTCTTTCGGTGAAGTTGGTGTAATGGAGTTTGTAGTAGAGCTTTTCGACTTCTTCAAAGGTGTCAGCCAGACTATCCACATCTTTGGGCTGCAAGGCAGAACGGATGCCGTTGTAGCAATCCCAATAGATGTTTTGCTGGACACGTTCCGGGTCGATATGCTCGCTGTTGGCAATATCAAAACTGCGGTCATTGTGCTTTGGGTTATAAGTGCCGTGCTTTCCGGCGCGGCCATTGTGTCGGGTCAGTTTCAGCGACCATCTCTCCTTTCTGGGGTCACGCAGAGAGCGCCGTGCGCGGGGTAGGGGCAACGCGGTGCAGCGAAGCTGCAAATCTGCCGCCTGCTATGCGCCAGATAATACCCAGTAGGATATGACGCAAGGCATCACATCCACTGGGCAAGACTGCCGTCCTTGACCTGCGCAAAGAGCTGCGCTCTCTGCACTCTTGCGCCGAACAACCTGACAGACAAGACTTTGCGAAGTCCTCTCTGCCAGCTTGCCCGGTTCTTCTTCGGTGTCGGTCTGCCCGCAAGCTGTTCCTGCCCGATTTCCTCCGGCGTATGGCTTCTTCTTGGTGCGCTCTTGTCGTGGCGGCACTTCTCCGAAAAAGCATATTAACTTGCAGCCGATCATGTTGTTGTCAAGGTACAATGTTGTTTTGTAAGAAGTCGAGGGCTTTCAAAAATGCGAGTAAGACTGTTTTTGAAAGTAGTCCCTACACCCTATACAAACTTAAAGGGGTATTTTTAAACCGTCTTTCCGAAGCGTTCATAATTTTTTAACTTTTTCTGATTACCTCCTATACCTATAACATTCTAAAATGGGTGTTTGGCAACCTGATTTTCAAATTTTGTTTGGAAAACTTCTTACACCAATATGAATCTATAGGGCCGTTTTGGAATACAATTTTGGACAAAAAGAAAAACGGCAAAGTTCACAATAGAACCTTACCGTTTTGGGGAATGCTGCACAGCAGCACCGTATTATTTCTTTTGGTTTATTATTTCATAACTGCGTTCAGCAATGTCTGATAGTCACTCACCACATCGTATACCACGTTTTCATCGTTCAGTGCCTTGAAATGTGCACGGGCACAATCAATTTTAGCCTGTTCTACCGGGGTGATGTGATTGAGCTTCATGGAATCCAGTGTGCCTTTGGTTTCAGCAACAAAGTAGATGTGCTTGACTGTGCCCTCATAGAACGCAATCGCCCAGTCGGGATTGTATTTTCCAACAGGTGTGGAAATATAGAACCCATCCGGCAGCTTTACATAGACTGCCACATCACAGTTCGTATCGAGGTCGGCGGCAAAATCACGCTCATTAGTAGAA
>CABQGZ010000258.1 GCA_902463835.1 uncultured Lachnospiraceae bacterium | reverse complement strand
GGAAGATTACAAGCGCTTTTTCAATGTGGTGAACAAGCATCTTGTATTTTATTCAGAGGACAGTGGATTTTACAAATACTATAAAGGAATTATAGAGTATTTGCTGCGGTATACCAATCTTACCATCCACTATGTCACAAGTGATCCGGATGACCAGATTTTTGAGTTGAGCAAGAGTCAGCCGGCCATTCGCGCCTACTATATTGGTGAGAAACGGCTGATCACGCTTATGATGAAGCTGGAGACCGATATCATGGTGATGACCATGCCGGATCTGGAGAATTTCCATATCAAGCGCAGTTACGTGCGGAAGGACATCGAATATATTTACATTCCCCACGGTATGGATAGCCTGAATCTCACCATGCGCACCCATTCTATGGATCACTATGACACCGTATTTTGTGTTGGAAAGCATCAGAAGGAGGAGATCGAGAAGACAGAGGCATTATATCAGACTCCGCGAAAGACCCTGGTGGAATGGGGATATGGACTGCTGGATGAGATGTGCATGGAATACCAGCAAAGTACCTGTGAAGTGCATGAGAAAAAGCAGATTTTGATTGCGCCTTCCTGGCAGCCGGATAACATTGTGGACAGCTGCCTCACTGAGATTCTGGATCAGCTGAAAGGGAAGGGATATCAGGTGACGGTACGGCCTCATCCACAGCATATACGGCATAAGAAGGAGAAGATGGAGAGCCTGAAACAGCGCTATGCGCAGAACCCGGATATTGAGATTCAGACCGATTTTTCCTCTAATAGTACCGTATTTGAGGCGGATCTGATGATTACAGACTGGTCCGGCATTGCCTATGAATACGCTTATACCACCAAGAAGCCGGTGTTATTTATCAATACACCCATGAAGATTATGAATCCGGAGTACGAGAAGATTGATACCGTGCCCTTGAATATCTGGATGCGGGATGAGATCGGATGCGCATTGAATCTGGATCAGATGGAATTGGTTGCGGAGACGGTGGGAAGCTTGCTGGCCGAGAAGGACTGCTACGCGGACAAGATCACCCGATTTGTGGAGAACTATGTCTATCATTCCGGCAGCAGCGCGCGTGTAGGCGCACGATACATTATTGAACAGCTGCAGAAAAAAGTCAAGGAGCGGAGAGGAGAGACAGAGGCATGAGAAAAAGTGCGAAAAAAGTAATCAAGCTGTTGGCAGCAGGAGGTTACTGTGCCGTATGCTCTATGCTCTTTCTGGGGGTTACGGCCCAGGCCTATATCGATCCTTCCGTATTGACCTATGTGATTCAGGCGGTAGCCGGAGTGGTTGTGGCCATTGGTGCAGTGGTGGGTGTCTACTGGCGAAGTGCTAGGAAGACCCTGGGCAAGAAGCTGGGGTTTGACGAAAACCGCAACAAAGAAGTGGAATCGGATGAGATCGTTGTGCGGGATGAGCTGGAATAGGAGCAGAGGTGTGAAACGATTTTGGCAGAGAGCGGCTGCAGTAATTCTGATTTTTCTGCTGTGCCTATATATATCAACCTTCTGGTGTCAGGTTATGCTGATACAGGGCGACTCCATGGAGCCGGCTTACCACGATTGGCAGTTTGTATTGTTGGATAAGCATACAGAAGCATTTGGCATTGGGGATGTAGTGGCATTTCGGTGCAAGGGGCTGGATGGGCTTTTGGTAAAGCGGATTGCGGCTGTGCCGGGCGATGCGCTGCAGATAGTGGATGGAAAGCTGTATGTCAACGGCCAGGCCAGCCAGGAAGAATGGTGGAGTCACACGATATCATATGCGGGAAGAGCAGCAGAGCCGATTACGTTGGCGGAAGAGGAATGTTTTGTGCTGGGAGATAACCTTGTCTACAGCAAGGACAGCCGCTATGAAGAAGTTGGCAGCATAAAGAAGGAAGCGATCATTGGAAAAGTGATACGCAGGAAAAAGTAGAAGTTGAAATGTTGTGAAGGAGGAAGTAAGTGTTCGCTTACGATAAGAAAATGAAGAATGAAGAGATAAAATTATTTACAGTGGGACCGGCACAGATGTACCGGCACACCATGGATGTGAGAAGCAGGATGGTTCCTTATTTCCGGACACCGGAATTCTCAGAGGTGATGCTGGAGAACACCAGATTGATGAAGAAGCTGGTGGATGCGGAGGAGAACGCCCAGGTGATGTTCCTGACGGCTTCCGGGAGCGGAGCAATGGAAGCTACGGTGATCAACTGCTTTGACGAGAAGGACAAGCTGCTGGTGATCTCAGGGGGAACCTTTGGTGAGCGTTTTGAAAAAATCTGTGAGATACACGATATTCCCTTTGAAGCTTTGAAACTGGGACCGGATGAGACCTTGACAAGCGCTCATTTTGAGCGTTATGAGGATAAGGGTTTTACCGGACTGCTTGTCAACCTTCATGAGACGTATACGGGGCAGCTTTATGACATCAACATGATCCATGATTTTTGTGAGAGAAATGGATTATATCTGATTGTGGATGCCATCAGCACGTTCCTGTGTGATGAATATCATATGAAGAAGTATCATATTGATGCAACCATCGTAAGCTCCCAGAAAGGCTTGTGTCTGGCGCCTGGTCTTTCTATAGTGACTTTGAGCGAACGGATTGTACGGGAGAAGGTGCAAAAGAACCAGGTGAAATCCTTGTATTTTGATTTTAAGGATTACCTGGCAAATATAAAAAGAGGACAGACGCCCTTCACACCGGCGGTCGGCGTCTGCTTTGAATTGAATGATATGCTGCGTTACATTGACTGCCAGGGCGTGGAGGCGCGCGTGGGGGAAGTGAAGGAGCGGTGCGATTATTTCCGGAGCAAGATTATTGGTCTGCCGATCCATTTGCCTTCTTATCCGCTGTCCAACGCCATCAGTCCCATTCGGTTTGAGAAGAATATCGCAATGGAGTTCTTCCAATACCTGAAGGATGAGAAGCATATCATGGTGAATCCGGTGGGAGGAGAATTAGGCAAGTGCAGCATTCGGGTGGCTCATATTGGAGATTTGCAGCTTGCGGATTATGATATGCTCCTGGAGGAGATAAAAAACTTTTTTGGAATGTGAGTGAGATATATTCCGAGTACAATCAGAGAGGAAATACAATGGGTGCGATAGATCAGAAAGAATTGCTTGCTTTTGTAAAGCAGAATAATGAGCATGCCCAGGGTGTTTTTATGAATCCCAGGGATCTGGTGTTTGAAGAAAATGTAAAAATGAATTGCTTTTATTGTGGAAAATACAATAATAACTGGCGCTGTCCGCCGAATTTGCCGGATATCGATTATAAGAAAATGATGAGTGAGTACGATTGCGGATTATTTGTGGTATTGCAGTACGACATTACAGACCCGAATGACTTTGCCGATATTCGGAGCGAATCAAGCGTTGTTCTTCATAAGCTCCTATTGTCGCTGGAAAAGTGGATGTGGAACCATAACCGTCCCACGGCCCTGTCCTTTATTGGCGGTTCCTGTAAGCTGTGCAAGGGCGGCTGCGGGAAGGAGCGGTGTAACAATCCCTACATGTCCAGAAGTCCGCTGGAGGCGACTGGAGTCCATGTGGTAAAAAGCGCTCGGAAATATGGAATAGACGTAGCGTTTCCTACGGATTCAAAATTAATGAGAATAGGCCTGCTCTTATGGCAGGAGATGGAGGGTGAAAAATGAGATATATATTTTTAGTAGCAGGAAAAGGATCCAGATTGCAGCCGCTGACGCTGAAGCATCCAAAATCTATGTTCAAGCTGGATAAGGACACTACGTTGATCCAGAGAATGGTAGGACTTATCCAAAAGCTGGATGCGGAGGCGGACATCATTGTAGTTACTGGTCACATGCATAAAAGCATCGAAAGTGAGCTGACGGGCGTGCGGTTTGTGTACAATCCATTTTATGAGGTCACAAATTCCATTGCTTCCCTGTGGTTTGCAAAAGAGTATCTGGTAGCAGACAATGTGGTACTCATCGACGGGGACATTGTGATGTCAGAAAGCCTGATGCGTGACATCGTATGTAAACCGGTGGATCAGCCTATCGTCCTTCTGGACAGTTCCATCAAGACGGACGGCGATTATAATGTTGAGGTCTCCGGGAACCGGGTTCTGGTTATGAGTAAGGAGCTGGACTCCTATCATGGGGAGTATGCAGGAATCACCAAGCTGGACAGAGCAAGCGCAGCGCTTATGAAGGATGAGATGGAATCCATGGTGGAGGAAGGCTGTTACAATCAGTGGTATGAGGACGTGCTGGTACAGCTTATCTTTAAAGACGATTTCCGCTTGTATTACCGAGACATCTGTGATTATGACTGGACGGAGGTGGATTGTGTCAGTGATCTGCTTCATGCGAAGAATATTCATATGAAGGAAAAGTAATCTGAATGGAGGAAAGCCTTGGGTAAATTAAAATTTGCCCAAGGTTTATCCAAGCATTACCCCCTCCTCACCTCTTAATCTCCAGCACCCCCAGACAAGGTTCAAAATAAACCATATAATTCCCAACTCGTCCATAGCACCCATACTTCCCCCGGAACCGTTCCAGCGCATCCGCCAGGAATTCCTCTGTAACCTCCAGAAATTCCGCCATCTCATGGGCATTCTGGCATCCGGCCTGGTAAGCCTTCACAATGCCCTCCAGCCCGATCAGCCGCTGGTAAGCCCAGGTTCTGGCCTGCTGCTCCTGCTTGCGGTTGGCAGCCTCCGACTGATCCAGAATATTTCCCACCGTGGTATAATGATGCCCCAGCTCCTCGGCCAGCACGCACCCTTTCTCCGTATAGCTCAATCCACTCTGGATCGCGATCTTGTTCCCCTGAATACGCCCCTTGCCGGAGCGCAGCGGCTTTTCCTTGATAATCAGCTGATTCTCATCGCCTTCTAATAATAAATCGTCATAAATCATTCAACATCACCCATATACAATCCTAACACATAAGGTGTCCCATAAAACGGACTCTAAAAATTTTCGTCATCCATAATCGCGTTGTCATATGCCATATCCTCCGGCGTTGCATTTTCATATCCATGAGCTGCAACCGGCAAAATGTTTTCCTCCATTTGCTGCAGCTCCAGCAGCTTCTCGGAATAATCAATGACCCGCTGGCGGTTCTTGTCTGTGAGCTGCCCAAAAGATTTCTGAAGCTTCGCATGCAAAAAACGGTGGGAGGGATCCTGTACAGAGAATTCCTTCGTATCCATGTCCTGGCTGCTGGATGTCTGTTTTATATCTTTGGAAAACTCCGGCCGTTCCATAGGAACGTCGTACCCGGCCAGCCAGGATTCACTGACCCCCAGAGCCATACTTAAAATAGCCAGCTTGTTCTGATTGGGTTCCACCTTGCCGGACACATATTGGCTGATATCCGATTTGTTCATCTTAATCTGGTATTTTTCGCAAAATGGCATTGTCAGATTCAGAATATCGATCTGTCGTATCTTCCGTGTTTCCATCAAATACTTTAAGCGCGTTGCCGTATTGTCCCTTTTCATGGGAGCACCACCTTTCTGATAGAAGAATCATACCATATAAAAAGAAGAAGTTCAATGGAAAAATAAAA
>CABQGZ010000257.1 GCA_902463835.1 uncultured Lachnospiraceae bacterium | reverse complement strand
ATTGGAGGAAAAATGCTTTGAAACACGTAGACAGACTCTTTGATTACAACAATTTTTTCGGCGAAGGACAGATGAAAATTCCAGCCGGAGATATCATACAGGTTGCCGAGCTTTCACTCATCCGGAACGGAGAGATTCCACACCACATCCAGCTTTGTGATGAGATTACTTACGCTGTCTCCGGGAAAGCAACCATCTATTCCGGCGACTCCCAGTTCAAAATGAGTGCCGGACAGATTCACTATATCAGACAGGGGCAGGCTCACCGCATTGTCGCTGACCCTGATCATCACTTTCACTACTGCTGTATTGGCTTTATCCTCGATCCCTGCTGTAAAAGCACGCAAAATTTTCTTCATGCGATTCAGGATATACCGGATTTCCTTGCTAAGGATGAGGGGAATATCCACACCTTATTTGATCTTCTCATGAACGAATTTTTTATTCGCGATGACGAGAGCGATGCTATGATCAATTTCTATCTCTGCCAGATGCTGATCCTTTTATACCGTATCTTAAATGGCGCATCCAAAGAAAAATCAAGCAAGACTACGGCTCCCCTGTCCAATCAGGCAGTGTACCGCGCATTGAAGTACATTGACAGGCATTACCTCAGATTAACCAGTGTAAAAAACGTCGCCAAGGAATTGTCCTACAGCGAATATTATCTCTCCCATGAATTCAAGCAAAAAATGGATATCACCATGAAGGATTATCTGCTCCGCAAAAAAATTATGACTGCCGCTGAATTATTGAAATACAGCAATATGAGCATCAGCGAGATTACGGAGCAGCTGAATTTTTCCTCCCTCAATACCTTTGGCGCTGCTTTCAAGCGTTACATGCATGTGAGCGCCAGTGAATTTCGCAGGCAGAACAGCAAGTGAAAAAAGTATTATTTTCAACCGCAATCGTGTGGGAAAATAATACTTTCATATTGTGTCACAGTAAAAATAAACCCCCTGCTATGCAGGGGGAGGGAAAAATCTTTAGATAAAAGCAAGAACTCCCATGTTATAATAAATGTAGGTCTGCAAACCACAAATAAAATAACATGGGAGGTCCAAAGATGGACAATAATAGTTTAGCCCATACTAAATGGGAATGCAAGTATCATATTGTTTTTGCACCAAAATATCGTAGACAGGTAATATACAAAGACATTAAGGCAGATGTAGGAGAAATATTAGGAACATTATGCCGACGGAAAGGGATAGAGATAATAGAGGCAGAATGCTGCCCAGATCATATCCACATGTTAGTGAGAATACCGCCAAAATATTCAGTATCAGAAATTGTCGGATATTTAAAGGGAAAAAGTTCGCTGATGATATTTGAGAAACACGCGAATTTAAAGTATAAATATGGAAATAGACATTTCTGGTGCCGGGGATATTATGTAGATACGGTAGGAAAGAATACAGCGGCAATAAAAGCGTATATCCAGAATCAATTAAAAGAGGATTTGGAATACGACCAGATGTCGTTCGTAGAATATATCGACCCGTTTACGGGTGAGCCGGTGAAGAAAAACAAAAAATAAACCTCTTGGAGAGGTAGTAGGAAATCAAAGCAAACCAGCAAGCCCCTTATGGGGCTGCGCCGGAGTAAGGAAGCACTGAAGAAGCCCTTTTAAGGGCAGCTGAGGATGTGGTGCAGCTGGCAGGCCGTCAGTGCGCCTTCCGGGCGCAAGCAGGTAAAAGCCCCTTATAGGGGCAGAGCAGGCCACCGGCTAAGCCGGTGGTACTGACTCTAACTTACGATTCGAATTCTCCAATTATCCTTCGCGCAGCCCTCTACCGGACGTCCTCCGCCTTCTCCGCAAGGGGTTCTTCCAGACATGCCGGATTGGCCAACATTTTCTTCAGCTTCCGCAAGGAGATCGCAAAGTAAAGGCCATCGCAGAACCGCTCGTCACAGACGAGGCTGAAGCCCATCTCTTTCTCCGGAAGAACATCGCTCCCTTTTATGACAGGAAGCGTTTTCTCTTTTCCCATGGCTAGAAAGAGACCGGTAGTTCCGAATTCGTAAACGTGATGAAACACATGGTTAATCCCTAAAGACTTCAGGTTTGTCAAAAAGAAGGTGGTATGAAAGGGGCTTGCTTCCAGCACTGCTCTTGGAAGCATATTGTGCCGATCCATAAACATCAGCGCGTTGACCACCAGCCGGATCAGGGGATCGGGAATGCTCATGATCAGCCGAGCCAGCTTATCCGTGGCATTGGACTCCGTCTTCTTTGTGGTTTCCTTCGCGACAGCCTCGTTGATCTTATCCGCGATCTCCAAAATCGTCTCCGTTCCTTCAAAGCAAAGCTTGATGGCCGTAGCTACACTGCCGTCGCGCAGCGTCTGATGCACATCAAAGGACACCCAGATCTTAGGCCTTGTGTAAATCCTGCGATTCATGACAAAACGGTTCAGCTGCGGGCGCATCGCGATCAGCCGCACCACCGCGGCGATCAGTATGTGCATATAACCAAGCTTAAGCCCCTGGGCCGCCTTTTCCTTGATATACGCATCCATAGGCGTACAAGGTATCACATCCTCGAACATATTCATGGAGTCCGTTCTTGTCTTCATGATATACGGAACAATCCGCTGAAAGGGCTCAATATCGTGAACACGGCGTCCGTCATAGCGTTTTCCAAACATGGATTCTCCTATCCCGTCAGGATACTTCCCATCCCGACAATAAAAAATATATAAAGATTATTAAAAAATTATAAGTTCCGTATATATTATACAAAATAAATGGGAGTAGGACAAGTGTTTTTTGGTCTATTTGGTTCTTACTTTCTTCGATTCTTACTCAAAACACCAGCTGTACCAACAACATATAGCAAATGGTCCCGCCTGCTATGGACAGCAGCATCTGCCGTTTCCAGAGGTGCAGTATCATCACAACAGCGATGGCAATCAGCTCCGGTATCCCGTGGGTACCGGTAAATATGCTGACATTTTTCAGGCGATAGATCACCAGCAAGCCAAATACGGCCGACGGCAGAACCTTGCCGAGATACTGTATGTATTTTGGGGTGGGCTTATCCGCCGGGAAGACCAGGAAGGGCAGAAATCTCGTCAATACCGTTCCCAGAACCACCATCCCGATGGTCATGATCTGTTCCGTTATCGTCATTTCACTTCTCCTCCTTTTTCCATGGGTTTTCGAATTAAGATCAAAACGCCGAGAATCCCCGCCATAGCCGGGATCATAAAGTTCTCCGCGCCAAACAGAATCAGGCACAGCAGCGATATACCAAGTCCCAGAAACGCACTTGTGTGATCCTTTTCCTTTTGCCATTGCTCCAGGAAGATCACCACAAACATAGCCGTCATAACGAAATCCAGTCCCTCGGTATTAAAATGAATCAGGGAGCCAAAGATCCCGCCCAGGGTGGCCCCGAAAAACCAGTAGAAATGATTCAGCAGCGTCACAAAGAACATGAACCAGCCCCGATCCACCTCCGGTGGAATATCCGCGGTATAGTTGATGGAAAAGCTTTCGTCGCACATTCCAAAGATCAGGTAGATATCCTTCCAGCCGTGGCCCCGATACTTGTCCAGCATGGAAATCCCGTAGAACAGATGTCTGGCGTTGACCATCAGCGTCATCGCCAGTGCCTGCAGCGGATGGAAAACGCCAAGCAGCATATTTACTGTTACAAATTCCATCGAACCAGCAAAGATTGTCAGACTCATGAGCATCGGATACCAGAAGCTGAATCCCGACACATTCATATAAATCCCATACGTCAGTCCCAGGAACCAGAACCCTGCAAAAATCGGAATGGTATGGGGAAATGCCGCCCGGAAGGCGGCTTTGCATACGTTTCTTTTTGACATAATTTTTATTTCCTCTATCTCAAATCAGAACTATCTCCAGATCCTCCCTTGGCTTCTCCCGAAATACCATCCTCCACTCCACATCCCTGGTAGGTGCAAAATGCAGGGCGGACAATGCCGCGTGTCCGGCGGGTTCCGCTTTTTTTGTCAGTATGAGGGCCGTAGGACCGTCTGCACCGCCGATAATGCCGACGCCAAACACACCGCAGTCCGCCTTAGGCTCAAAGGAGTTCTTCGGTTTCCTCCTGGGCGCTTCATTTTCAAGGCAATCCCGCACCTGAAAGTTCAGATCCGACAGCTCCGGCTCCAGGGTATAGACCATTGACGTGTGGTGGGTCGGATACTCATATTCCTCCCAGCCAAAGACCTCGGAGGGCAGCTCCTGCTGCTCATACTCCCACACCGTCAGCTTGTGTTCTGCTCCGGTGACGGGGTGGGTAAAGGGGAGCACATCGCCGACAGAGGGATTTTTAAAATGGATACCGGGAATGGAGATCAGCTGCCCCTCCAGCTTCAGTCGGAGGGATTTCAGCTCCGGCCTCCGACTGGTTCCCCAGGGGTAGGATTCCCGCCAAAAAGACCATCCGCTTGCTGCATCCAACCTGTAATGTTCCATCAGCCTTCTGGCTTCCGGCGAGTTCTCCATCCCCTCTGGCAGACATTTTTCCGGGATCCAGGACAAACCTGCTCCGGACTCCGGCTGCATTTCCCGGCCGTTTCCCATCAGCACGGCACGAAACTCCACATTCAGCGGATTATCCTGTTCGAGGCGCTCCCGCTGTTCGCTGGTGAGTTCCTCCTCACACAAGTCGGCGGACTCCCATTGCTCCAGAAATGTTTTCAGCTTGTCCGGGTCAATGGCAACGCAATAGTCTGCAACAAGACCTTTGCCGCAGGCGTAGATCGCCGGGATGTACCACGCTTCATCCTCCCAGCGAAAGTGTCTGTCTAGGGTGATCTCCTCCCCTGCATGCCCGCTTCCAAGTCGTCCCCAATATCCGCCGCCATAATATACCTTCCACTCCTTTGGCTCTAAGGGTGCGGAAGGGTTCAGATCCTGGTCATAGTAATCGGCGGTATATTTGATCCTGGTGTAATCAAATGCTGCCTGCAGCTCTTTGATATATCCAAACGGGTCTTCCATGGGGGAGAGGGACAGCTTGTCCTTCAGTTCTTGCAGGACTGCTGTCTGCTGTGGGGTGGGCTTATTTTCCTTCAGAAAGGAGTCGAAGTCGTCTCTGTCCCACAGATGCGCCTGCTCGATGGCTGCCATATCGCCGCAGGAGAGGAGCAGGCTGAGCAAGTCGGCAAAGCTTGCGGCGATGGGATGCACGTGGTCTCCCGGAAGATTTGCCGGGCTTACGGCAAATACCATTTCGCCGAAGCCGCGGATGAAGCAGTAATGGATGCCGTCCACGCCGGAGCTGCCGATTATTTTGGCGCCTTTGGGGGTGCAGAAGTATGGGTAGAAGCCCTGGGCGGGCGATAGGCCCAGGGGGGAACAGGTTATGTTTTGTTTTAGGTATTTGGTGTAGGTGGTCATTTTTGGGGGGTGCTCCTTTTCTTGCCCGTCTCTGCTTCACTTCAAGTGACACCTCTGCCTGACGGGATGTAATCTGTCCTTTTTTCTAAGCTTTTATTTTACACTTCTACAAGGGCATACTTCTCGAAATATGCTTTTGCTTCTTCTTCCGTTAA
>CABQGZ010000256.1 GCA_902463835.1 uncultured Lachnospiraceae bacterium | reverse complement strand
AGTTCCTCTGCCTCGGAAAACTCCTGCCCTTTAATTCGTGATTTTAAAAGCATGAATTTCCCTGAAAAACAGATTGTTTTGACGATGGCTGTACCATCCATTCACGGCCGTTGATGTCCGGTCTTCCCGCGCCGTATTAGAAATGAAAATATGCTTTGAAGTCATTGTAGCATGGGTTTTGGTAAAATGCAAATAAAATTTTTATTCACCATTTTCTCGCAGCCTTTGCTCCGCTCACGGCAAGCATCCTGTATACCCCTTCCGGAACATACGTGTCCTTTTTCGCTTCCCCATTATCATAGAATTCTGCTCCTGACACTTCAAATACCGCATCCTGTGAAAGTACTGCGTCCTTTGCTAACTGGAATCTCAGATTGATATACAACCCATTCGCCCTTTTATTCTTTGAGATATCTTTTACATTTCCCACACAGCGCACAATTCGCTTGCCATCCTTCGCTGCGTCCGCCGTCTCCATCTCTTCAAACACACTTCCAGCATCACTGCCCACATAGGTAAATACGCTGGAGTCATAGGCCACCTCCAGATACCCCGCTGCCACATCTTCCTCATCATACAGGCGGATCGGCACATTACAGATCTGGTTGTATGCGTCATCTACCCTGGCATATCTGCTGACGCCCTCTACCTTCGTTCCGTCCATCGTCTCCCACCAGGGGGTGACAAGAATCCCCTGGGATACGGCAGTGGCAGGGATTCCGGTCAGGGTTCCCGTGATAAAATATCTGGCGTCCCCCGAGAGATCCTGGGGCTGATACCCCACTGCAACGCCTCCCTCGCTGGCTACGATTTTCCGGTATGCCTTAGTGCTTTCAAAGCTTCTCTTTGTGCCGTTGATCGTAATATCAAACCCGGTCACCTTGTAATCCAGGCTGTCCACCGTCGACACGATCCGCAGCTTACCGGAGGGATGCTCCAAATCTGTGTTGGCCAGAATCTGGGTCTTTACACTCAACACTTCCGACCGCACAAACTTCGCCACCGCCTTTCCGGATATTCCGGTATAGGGAGTCGTACATGTCCCATCGGTAAACCATCCGGCAAACAGCCAGTCTCTATGCTGCTCATTCGTCGGTTTTGGTGCCACTCTTTCTGTCGTTCCTTCGACGTAGCTGCCGATATCTGCAAATTCTTCCGTCCAATAGTAGGTTTCCGCTGCCTGCGCCTTGTGACCTGCACCCGGTAAAATACATACTCCTGACAGCACCAGCACCGCTGAGAGTATTCCTGCCGTCACTGCTTTGCAAAAATGATTTGATTTATGTTTGTACATAAGTGTCTCTCCTTCCTCTCTCCCGTGACATCCCAATTGACCGTTTTTAATCTTACCAGAGGCTCCCATACTCCCACTCCTTATCGTCTCCCTGCTCTACACTGTCCAGACAAAATACATTCTCCTCAAAAGCAACAAGTTCCATCTCGGGTGCCTCATAGTGTTCTTTTTTTACCATTGCATCTTTCTCCTTTCCTCAGGTGAATCTCTCCTTTTTCCATCGCTTAAGAATTCCCCTCCATCAGCTTCATACAGACAATATAAGTATTTCCTTTAAAATCATAGGGAGTCTCCCCATACCCGCTGGCACAAAAGAGATGGTTTGGCCGTCCCTCTTCATCGAACAGAAGCGATGGCCGCTCCAGATTGCCCTGTATTGTCTCCCTGCCATCCGTCCACTTTATGCCCCTTGAGTATACCTTGGGGTGGGGCGCAATCTCAAAGTGGATGCAGTCATCGCTCTCCGCATAGAATCCGCTCCCCCACTCTCCCGTAATGCCATAAGAACCATTCTTGCTGTCATCCTTGGCAATCAGACAAAACTTCCTGCGTCTCTCGTCATACCATAGGAACGGATCTTCGATATGACAATCCTCGTCGTCAAAATTAAGGATTGGCTCATCGGACAGCCGCTCAAAGGTTCCGTCCGGTCTGTCGGCCACCGCAATTCCAAGCTGCAGCGGTTTTCCAATCGCCCGTCGTGATTTGTAGATCATGTATGTCTTTCCGTCCGGCAGGATAGCTACTGATGGGTTGGTCATGATTGTACAGTCCCAGTGGCTGCAGTCTCTGGGTGCAAGAAGCGGCGTATCTCGTCTGACAAATTTCCCATCGATATCATCCGCCACAGCAATGCCGATCCGCTTCCGGTTCCATGTCTCCAGCGCATACGATTCCGGAATCTCATCTCCGATTCCCGGAATATCTCCCCCATAAGTTGTCCCCATATAATAGAGATAAAATTTTCCATCGTATTCCTTGATGCTGGTGTTATGGGTGTTCATTCCGTCAAAATATTCTCTGCCCCGGCGTGGAAGCACCACATTCTGAAATTGGTATGGTCCTTCCGGCGTATCGGATACACAGTGAACAATCTCACTGTTAAAACACCAGTTCCAACCAAATCCCAGACGCTTGTCCCATCTGGAAGAAAACATATGATACTTTCCGCCAGATTTGATTACGGAACAATCCCACACGTAATAGTCTACCATTTCCATCGCCTTGACGGCATGCTCTGCATGATATCCAAAATTCTCTGTATGTGTCATCACCCAGACCTCCTAAGCCATTTTTCAGCTATTCTTCTCTTTACTGCTCTCCAAGTGCTGCCCGGATCTCCTTCACCACCTGCTGTGCACAGAGCTCGATCCCCAGTTCGTTTAAGTGTATCTGATCCGCACAGATGCCATCCAGCCGATGTCCGTCCATAACAGCGAATAAGTCATTGATCCTCACCCCTCGCTTTTCCAACTCTGGAACCAGCTTCTCATTGTACTGTCTGGTTCGCTCATAAGCCCCGTACATATAATCCGGGTGCGTGGGCGTTGTAGTTGCAAAAATCACATTTTTTCCCCACTTTAGCAGGATGTCTGCAATGCGCAGCATATTTTCCATGTATTCGTCCATCGGCGAAAATGGTCCGTCTCCCAAAATATCACACACATCCCACAGACCATTGTTCCAGTGAATGACATCCGCCCCTTTGATCTGCTCCTGACATTCAAAGAGCAGGCGCAGCGTGTACTTGGCAAAACGGCAATTGTCCTCCGGCTGCCATACCTGGAAGTAAGATTTCATCATTTCTTCTACTTTTTTTCCATACCCGATCTGCCGTATGGAATCACCCAGCAAAACGATTTTTCTCACTTTCATCACCTCAAACTATTGGTAAGATAAACACTCCGTCACCTGGCTTAAGTACAATGGAAACTCCTGCCTCATCCATAGAAAAGATCTTCTTTGTATCCTCTAAATAAACGCATAGCTTCTTGGCGCCGGGTATTCTAACCTTAATCCGATCAACATGTTCCCTTTTCGGATCCGTATAATTTACAAGCATATATCCTCTTTCGCCATCTCTTTCCAGACATCCAACCAGCGTATCATAGTCGGCGCTAACTGAAATATGCTCATCTGCAAGAAACAGATCCTTGGCTAATATAAAAGCAGCTGTATTTTCCGTGCACAGTTCTCCCGGCACCACAAATGTTCCCTTTGTATCAAATTCACATAGAATCTCTTCCAGCCCGGCAATCCGTTCATTCGCAGCCTTGACAAGATCATAAATACGTTTTTGACCTTCCAGATCCATAATTCCGATCATACTGTCATCGTAGGAGCGATAACAAAAATACTCAAAAAGCCTTGCCCCTAAAGCCATTCCCACATACATCTGAAAGGTTATTTCCTCAGCAGATACGATATCTCTATGCCTGTCATCCAGAATTGCGTGGGCATGAAATGTCTGCAGGCAGATACCGAAGATCGCTTTATCCGCCTCTTTTGCCTTATCATTATACCTTTTCGCAACGGTCGATGCCACCAACAGATCGTGCAGATAATCCGGCTCTATATAATCTTCTCCGATCAGGGGATAATTATCAATGCAGATACTGCGGCCTCCCCCCTGCAGCTTCTTCAGTATGGTTTCCGTATACTCCGTCAGAAAAGCTTCATAATCATATATTCTGCCGTCTTTTGGCAAATAGTGATCCCAGCTCTGCCCCGGCACATGGTTCATATGCCAGAACTGATCCGGATAATACTTGTTTTTCCATTCCACCAGCTTTACGATCTTATCGAAAGAAGCAAACAAATGCGGATTTTTCTGCATCCAGCTTATGGGAACCTCCCGGGGCAATGTGTACATATATGCTTCATCTGCCATATAAAAGCCTGTCACCTGCGGAAATTCATCAAATTCTGTCGTAATATTTCTCGCACTTAACTGATACATGGAACCGTAATTAGAACCCGTTTTATCCGCATCGCACACAAAGTAATCGGAATCATTGTACATATTGCGAATCCATACATCCATTCCCGTCTTCTCAATGTTCCTGACAGCTTCCTTATATATCCCGCTCAATTTACCGTCTTCCACCATTTTTACATGATCTTCTGTAAGAAGACATACATTCATGCCAAGCTCCATGTAGTTTTTTAAATCCTCTTTATCCAGCGGATTCGGCGGAAGATCGGCAAACTTTATAAATCTTTTATTCATATTCGGTTTTCTCATACAGGAATCACAAAACACGCATTTCCCGGCGCAATCGAGCATGTATAAGAGCCGCCCACAAGATCAACAATCTGGCTCTGCAATACGCCGTTGCTGCTGGTGTAGACTCTCGCCTTCGTACAGCCTGCAAATGTGAGTGTCACACTGTTATTGTCGGTAACTGCTGCTGGATCATTATAATTGACAACCATATAGCCGTCCTGATTATTCCTGGTAAAGCATCCTACCACAGCATCATGCGCGGAAGAAACACTGCCGAGCACTCCGTTTTCTGCATCTGTAAGCACCATGCCGGATACAGAATTAAATGCATTCTTATTTGCGTTCTTACTTGTTCCATTGCTCGTCATGATGCCCTGCCATTGAAAACTGTTTACCACATCCGCAAAGCACAATGCATTCTCATTTGCGTCCTTTACAAGATCATAGATACGTTTTGTCCCATCCGCGTTCATGATACCGCTGATATTGCTGCCGCTGTTATACGTAAAATATTCGAACATGTCCGCCCCAAGAGCCATCCCTGTGTAAAGCTGGAGCGACACTTCTTCCGATTTTGTAATATCACGGCTCTTTTTGCCATCCGATGAGGTAGCCTCAAAGGTCTGTATGCACATTCCGAAGGTGACATTTCCATTCCCGTTCGATCCGCTGTAGTCCTTTGCACTCTTTGCAGCGATCAACATGTTCTGTAAATACTCTTCCACAATACCGCTGACTGCCCCCCAGCCAAAGAAGCCGTTCGTCTGTTTCCTCACAAACGGATAACAGTCGGTGCTAATCGTTTTTCCGGCGCCGCTTCCTAATTTTGCGAGAACAGATGTATTGTATTTGTTGAAGTAAGCTGCATAATTATCTGCTCCCTGGCTGCCTGTATAATGGTCATAGGATGTTATCGGCACATGGTTCACATGGAAATATGTATTTGGAAAATATGTGTGAAACCAGGGTACCAGCTTGTCTGAAATTCCGCCAATATCAGTGGATATATCGGTCTGTCCGGCAG
>CABQGZ010000255.1 GCA_902463835.1 uncultured Lachnospiraceae bacterium | reverse complement strand
AGAAGTCAAAGCCCCTTCCGGAAAGCGCTATAAGAGCAGCAGTGCGCTTTCTGCTACAGAAGAATATGGCATTTATCAGGCTGTTCCATACCGTAATGGTAAGGCGGGAATCGGCTGTCACTTCTTTGTGCATGATAAGTTTGGGGATATGTATGCCAGAGCGTGCGATACGGTTATGCAGGGGCGCAATACTTTGATTGGACAAGCAGATGACGGAAGCAAGATTTACAAGCATTCCCGACAGAAGGCGGCGTACATCCGGTCATGTTCCGATCTTCTTTGAGATGGTGGGAGACCATTTGGGAGGGCGATTCCGACGGCCCTGCGGTATGCTATGGACATGCCTGGTCTATATGGCAGGCGGAAGCATTGTACTGGTATGGAATTCTTACCGGAGACGAGGAACGCCTGCTGGACTCCTACAATGGATTCATGTCGAATCTGGCAAAGGAGGATGTACGGGGCAATGTGTATGCAATCTATCAATATGAGCAGATATCCTCCGGCGCGCTGGCGGAACACGGGGCGGATATGGATTATTCGAACCGGGAAGGTTTTCCTCATCGCAAGGACAGCACCCTGTCCCGCTATGTGTTCGCAAGAGCAAAGGATACATGGTTTGAGACCGTTGCCGTCCTAAAGAATTGTGTTCTGGGAGCTGCTGTGGAGAATGGAGTGCTGGTTCCCTTTGTTCCCAACGTGAAAAGGTTATTTATCGGGGATGTGGAAGGAACGGTCAAAATGAAAACGGAAAATGATTTTGAGATATTTGGGAATCCAAATCATGCTGATGTGGTAAAAATGACAGACAGTGATAAGGGAATCTGACGTGAGGAAAGGGGATCATTGAAAAATGAAATGCAGCATCGAAGAATACATCAATACAAATCTTCCCAAGTGCATACGGGAAAACAAGAAGAATAAAGGAACGCTGATTGGACTGCCCTATCCATATATCGTTCCATGCGCTTCCGGCGCTTTTCAGGAGATGTACTATTGGGATACGTATTTTACAAATAAGGGTCTGATTCTTTCGGGAAATACGAAGCAGGCGCAAAACAATATTGACAATATGTGCTATTTGATTGAAACCTATGGTTTTGTACCCAATGGGAACAGAACCGGGTTTCTGCACAATTCACAGCCGCCCTTTTTGTCCATGATGATCCGGGAGGTATACCAGGAGACAAGAGATAAAGAATGGCTGGGGAAGGCTTACCAGGCGCTGGAAAAGGAGCACATGTTCTGGCGTGAAAAGCGCGGAAGTGAAATCGGACTGAATCGTTATGACTGGATGCCCATGGAGGGAGAGGAACGAAGGTCTGCGGCTGTCGGTCTTCGCCAACGCATCGGGGAGGTGGACTGCGGGGAGGAGGAAGCTGCCGCGAGAGGCATGATCTCGGCAGGAGAGAGCGGATGGGATGTGAATCCGCGTATGAGCGCCAGAAGCTATGAATATGCTCCGGCTGATCTGAACAGCCTTCTGTATGCCATGGAGGATAACCTGTCATTTTTTGCTGTGGAGCTTCAGAAGCAGAAGGAGGCGGAGGCATGGGGCATGCTGCGGGACAAACGTGCCGCATTGTGCCGGAAATATCTGAAGAATCCGGAAGGGCTGTTCATGGATTATCACATTCCGGGCAGAAAGCAGACTTCTATTTTCAGTGCAGCCTCTTTTTATCCCCTCTATTGCGGCATGGCAAATCATGAGGAGGCGGAGGCGGCGAGAAATGCGCTGCCCCGTCTGGAGACAGAATATGGAATCTTAACCTGCGAAAAGAACGATACGCCCGGAAATTACCAGTGGGATTATCCCAATGGCTGGGCACCCATGCAGCTTATGGTGGCTGGAGGCCTTCTGCGCTGCGGGTATCGGGAGGATGCGCTCCGTATCACCAGAAAGTTTACGGATACGGTGGAGCGCTGTTATGAACAGACCGGCCATCTCTGGGAAAAATACAATATCTTAAAGGGCAATATCGAGGCAGTGAATGAATATGAGATGCCAGCGATGATGGGATGGACCTTCGGCGTGTACCGATGTTTTCAAGCGATGTGTTTTGATATGTGCCAATAAGGCGCGTGATCCTGATAAACGATGATCGTTCCCTATTGTTTTTTCTTCTTTAACCGGTATTGCAATGGAGTCATTCCTCCCGTGCGGGCCTTAAAGGTCCGGATAAAATAGTTGACGCTGTCATATCCCACCTCGTAGGATATTTCAAGCACACTTTTCTGGGTGGAGAGCAGCAGGCTCTTGGCATGATCGATTCTCAAATTCATCAGATATTGTATCAAAGGGATGCCGGTAGCCTCCTTGAACTTTCGAAGATATTGTGAGTGGGAGTAACCGCTGGATTTGATGATATCATCGATGTTCTGACAAAAAATAGCCGGCTGCTGTAAATAGCCCAATTGTGCGGAAAGCCAGGAGGCAGTTCCGTGCTGCGCAATCGTGTCCTGCAGAAATACCTGGCTAAGCAGAAAGATGAGGACAGAACGAATCAGCGGGTCTGTCTTATCACTGTCCTGGTTCTGGGCATAGGCAACATCGATCAGGGACAGAAAGGATTCAAGTTCCTTGCTGAAAGGATGCTGCAGCTGCAGAATGACTGGATTGTCAGGATTGGATAAGCGTTCATAGAGGGACTCGCAAAATAAATCTTTGCAGATAATCTCCAATTCTTCGGACGAGATAAAGATGTCCCGGTGTGCATGGACAGGAGTGGTGGATATAATGGAATGAATATGGTTTGGGCCGAGAATCGTCAGGTAATCCTCGGAAACGGTATATTCTGTTCCATTGATGGTATTTTTGCATGTTCCATTGGTAAAAATCGTAAATTCCCAGTAAAAGTGTGAATGCATTTCAGCATCCATGAAAAGCAGATTTGTTCTACGATGGCCCAAAGGCAGTAAGGTCGGTAAACCCATAGATATCATGCTCCTTTTTGGTTTGTATTCCCTGGCTGGTAGGTTGAACGGATTTATAATACGAATTATAAATGATAGAAGATTCAGAGTCAACTGGTGGAAAATGGACGTGAAGAAAAAAGGTTATTTTATAGAAAATAAAGGAAAGAACACGGAAAGCTTTACATGGTACAATTTTATCCAAAGATACAAATATTTGAGGAGAGTTACAGATGCAGAAAGCAAAATGGATTTGGCAATTTGGAGAATATGAGATATATCATCATAAGATTATGATGTGCCGGCGCCAGGAAATGGGATGTGAATATCCGGAGGTAGTCTGGAGGATTCCTACCAATGAGGTGAGCGCGCGTTTTAAAACGAAAATGCACGCCCGGACGGATACGACCCTTCGTTTTGTAACACATTCCAAGGGAATGATATATTTCGGAGACCAGAAGTATCCGGTAAATAAAGATTTGTTTTTCCCCGCAGGGGAGTATGAGGTTACGGTCATGCTTTACAATTTAGAGACATTTCCCAGCTTTTACATAGACAGTGAGTATCTGAAATCCGATGAGAGCTGGCAATATATGGGCTATGATGATCGTTCGGAGCAGGTGGCCTGTGAGCCGGCGTTTTATAGTCCCAAGGATGATCCGGCGGTATTTCAGTTTGCATATACCGGGATGGAACCGGTTTCTGTTATCGAATATGGGGATGGGCTTCTTTATGATTTCGGAAAGGAGCTGTATGGGCCGGTAACAATCACAGAGTATCCGGAGCATGACAGGATCCGGCTGACCTATGGCGAGTCCAGGGAGGAGGCGCTGGGCGGTACGGAGGCCCTTATCTGGGAGGAACTGGAACCGGGCTTTGAGCCGGTTCGGCCGGGTCGGGCATTTCGGTATATTTTCACGCAAAGCGAGTCCAAGAAGCCGGTAAAGATTCAGGCGGCTCTGGAGTATCTGCCCATCGAAGAACGGGCGTCCTTTCGGTGTGAGAATGAGAGAATGAACCGGATATGGGACGTCTGTTCTTATACCTTCCATCTGAATTCCAGAGAGGTCTATCTGGACGGGATCAAGCGGGACCGCTGGTGCTGGTCCGGGGACGCCTATCAGAGCTTCTGGGCCAATTATTACTTATACTTTGAACCGCAGATTATCAAGCGGACAATTATCGCATTACTGGGAAAGCAGCCCTATACCACCCATATCAATACCATCAATGACTATTCCGCCTATCTCATTCTATCGGTCTGGGATTATTATTTTGCCACAGGGGACGTGATATTTGTAATGCGTATCTGGGAGAATCTCAGGGCGTTGTATGGATTTATGGTTTCCCGCACCAATGAGAAGGGGTATGTGGTAAAACGGGAGGGAGACTGGATCTTCATCGACTGGTTTGAGATGGACAAGGAGGGCATTCTCTGCGCGGAGCAGATTCTTCTGTGGAAGGTTCATCACGTAATGGGAAAGCTTGCCGGGCTTATCAAGGAAACAGCGTCCGCACCTGAACTGGTATTAGAAAAAGAGGAGTATTTTACAAAAGCAGAGCAGCTGAAACAGAATATCATGGAAGACTTCTGGGATGAAGCGTTGGGGGTATTTTTTGATTATAAGGCGGACGGCAGCAGGCAGATGACGCGTCATCCCAATATCTTTGCCATTCTGTATGATTTTGTTTCGGAAGAAACAGCAGAAAGAATTGCTCAAAATGCAATTTACAGCGATCAGTATACGCAGATTACCACACCTTATTTTAAGCTGTATGAAATGATTGCCATGTGCAAATTGGGGGAAATTGAACAGGTACAGGACTATATTGAGTGGTATTGGGGCGGTATGCTTGACAAGGGTGCGACTACTACCTGGGAGCGTTGCGACCCGGAGGCCTCCTGGGAAGAAACGTTGGCTATGTATGGCATGAAATACGGAACGTCCCTCTGTCATGCCTGGGGCGGAGGACCGATTTATCTGTTGGGAAGATATTGCTGTGGTGTGGCGCCTACGGAGGTGGGATATAAGACCTTTGAGATGAAGCCTGCGTTTGGAAGGTATAAGGAGATTCGGGCAGCTGTTCCGGTGAAGGATGGCGTTGTGGAAATCGGCCTGCGAGATGGGAAGCTGGAGGTTCTGGCAACTGTACCGGGGGGAACGCTTATTTTTGGTGGCAAGGAATACGAACTGCCTGCCAATGTAAAAGTGTCGGTGCTGGTAGGGGATGAGCTGCTGTGAAGCGCGTATGTTAGAATACTTGGACGAAGAAATGGAACAGATTGGAGAACTGGAAAAGAGGGGAAAGAGATATGCAGGAAAAAACATTGGGAATCATGCTGGACTGTTCCCGGAATGCGGTTATGAAACCGAAGGAAGTGAAACGGTTTGCGAAGTTAATTGCAGATATGGGATATAATATGCTGCAGCTTTACACGGAGGACACCTACGAGATAGAAGATGAGCCTTACTTTGGGCATATGAGAGGAAGATATACAAAGAAAGAATTACAGGGGATGGATGCTTACTGCAGCAGTATCGGTGTGGAGCTGGTTCCGTGTATTCAGACGTTAGCGCATCTGTCGCAGTTGAAA
The DNA here is from genome assembly GCA_902463835.1 of uncultured Lachnospiraceae bacterium. Classification (GTDB taxonomy): domain Bacteria; phylum Bacillota; class Clostridia; order Lachnospirales; family Lachnospiraceae; genus 14-2. The sequence continues at coordinate 45 of CABQGZ010000255.1, read as the reverse complement.
CAATGGGAGGCATATGAACCGCTGTTTGACTGTAATGATATTTTG
>CABQGZ010000254.1 GCA_902463835.1 uncultured Lachnospiraceae bacterium | reverse complement strand
GGAGTAGATAACGTATTGCTTCGGCGTATCTTTCGTTTTCATGGCGGCACCTCGCATGATGTTGTATCGTTAGGTTGATAGGTATATTATATCGGATTGGAATCCATTTGAAAAGGTACCCAAGGGAAGAATCTGAAAATTTCTGCGGATAGGCAGAGGCTTTCGCACCCTAATTGATGCAGTTTTAAGGGCATCGCTCATGCGAGTCAAAAATATGATTGATGGAATGAGCGATGCACGCTATAATATGACTAATCAAACTACGCTGTGAGGTGCTCATGAAAAACAAACAGCCGCCTTTTCAAATTACGAACAAAATCATTGATGATGTTGCAGAAATTTCGGAGCTGATTGGCAGACTTTCCGCTCACGATCATCATTCCAGCAATCCCAATCTGCGCCGCACCAACCGTATTCGTACCATCTATGGTTCGCTTGCCATTGAGCAGAACACTCTGAGCTTGGAACAGGTCACCGCCGTTCTGAATGGCAAACATATTCTGGCTCCGCCTAAGGACATTGCCGAAGTTAAAAATGCCTATGAGATTTACGAGCGGCTGGACGAGCTTGACCCCTACTCCGTGGACGACCTGCTGACTGCTCACGGTATCATGACTCGCGGACTTATGGAAGAATCCGGCATGTTCCGCACGCGGCCCGTCGGCGTTGTAGATCAGGAGGGACATGTCCTGCATTTCGGCACGCTGCCCCAGTATGTGCCTGATTTGGTCATGGAGCTGTTGGATTGGGCAAAGCACAGCGACCTGCACATGCTGATTCGAAGCTGTGTGTTCCACTACGAGTTGGAGCTGATCCACTCCTTCGCAGACGGCAACGGCCGTGTTGGGCGGCTCTGGCATACATTGCTGCTCTCCAAATGGAATTCTGTGTTTGCATGGCTGTCGGTCGAGTCCATCATCCACGACCATCAGCAGGAATACTACGATGCCATCAATGCCAGCAACGATGCAGGCGAGTCCGCCGCGTTCATCGAGTTCATGCTCTCCACCATCAAAGCATCGCTTATGGACGCCATCCAAGCGAGCGACGGAATGAGCGATGGGAAGATGGACAAGAAAACTCTGCGCTGGCAGAAGATTGAGCAGTTCTTGCAAACGCATGAGTATATCATGAACGCTGATGTGCGGGAGCTGTGTGGGGTTTCGGCAGCAACGGCGAATCGAATTTTGGTTGGGCTGGCGAACGAGGGAAAGCTATACAAAGCTCGCGCGAACGGGCATTGGGTGTATCGTTTATCTAATTGAAAAGCGGTCCCGTTGTGTAAAAAAGAAGTTGTCGCTAATACTCCATCATGTCATTACATTTGTGGATATAAAGAACAGCCAGAGAAAAGTGGATACACGTTGCGGACGTGTATCCACTTTTCTCTGGCGTCACGGCCTCGCAAGGCTGCACAAATCCCACTGCCAATATCTCGGTGTTGAAAAATCATTCCATAAGACGGTTCAGTTCTGGCTTTTTATGTATCTCCTGTAATTTCTTTTAGTACAATCGGCTTGGCATATTTGATTTGAGCATCACTAATGAAAATTGTATCAGACCTTCTTGGTTTAGCCCACATCGCCGGATAGATGACCAGTTTCTTGCTGGCCCATTGTCCCCGAACAGTTATGCGATGTCCATCAAAATCGACAGAAATACCAGAACGCTGGAGAATTCGTGTCATCGGAGCCAGAATTTCTTTCTGTTGGACGGGACTCAGTTCTGCCGGTAATTTTGTTTGTTCGCCCCAGTCCAGCAAATTCAGCGCTGCCTTTCGATCCAACATTCCATGAACAAATTGATTTCGATAGTGCTTCAGGCACTTATGGCAGGCACTTTCACAGGTGCATCCCTCCAACAGCTCTCTGGTCTTTGAGAGCAGTGTATGGATCTGAGATTCCATGCTGACTGCATAACCGGCGCCGCTGGAAAGACTGTCATACAGATAGATGTCCACGTAATCACCGCTGGAATTTTGACGGATACGATACCCTGTTACCAGCTCCGTAAATTCTATATCCAATTCCCGGCAAGTGGCAAGCCGCAAGGCTTCTACCAAAGATTGACCGGCTCGATTCAACCAGGAGCTCTTCTCTGCATTGACATCTACCTTCATCCTATCCAGTTCGAATTCCAGAACCAGCATATCGGTGATAAAATCGTACCCTAAATTCACATTGATGGTATCCGTATGCTTGCACCGAGTCCGATTAAATTTCGAGCGATAGGGCCGCATAACATTTTTCAGAACGCTTTCATCATCACCAGGCATGGCAGCACCACAGTCACAACAGACTGTGAATCCCTTATTACCTACACCTTTATTCAGCATAATAATTCTCTGGTTCGGTCGGACTGCCATCCGAATATTGGTGTATCCTTGAATCTCAGATACATCATCCGCCTCTGGCAACGTGGAGTATAGCGGCTGCTGGGTAGCAGAGTATTCTTCGTTCAACTGAGCTGTTTCAATAGATTTTGCATCCTTGGGTGCAAATCCCCAGGGACGCAGCATTTCACGCATGGAGGTCAGTGTGGGATTTCCGCAGAAGGGGCATTTCTCTATATGGTCTTCCCGTAAACCGAACCATCCGCACTTCTCGCAGGTCAGAATGCCCTTGCGATAGTTGGCATCCTGAATAAAAGGTCGTGCAGGAGAGGCTGCAGTTGCTTCAGTTCGGTCTCCGCCGGGATAATAGAAACCACCGATCTGATAGGTCGTTTTGTCTACAACAATGGCTCTGCCGGGAGCGTATTCTCCAATGGCCATATCAAGTCCCCGTTCAACCTGATATTTCAGTTGCCCGTTTGGTTTGGAAATATAGGTGCTGACCACATTCTTAGGAAAGGAATATGTAGGGATGATGCCTTCTTCATAAAGCGCATCCAGCAAAGACTTTCTGCCGGATTCACTTCCGTCATCTGTCTCAAAGAGCTCGGGGTGTTTGTCACGCTTCTTCTTTAGCTGCGCCAAAGCCGTTGAAAGTGCATCCTTGTAGCTATCCAGCGCCTGTTTGGCCTGGGCAGGAATCAAAATATCATTGTCGGAAATCTGGTGGGTTTTCAGATAAACGCCAAACGCTTCCAAATGCTCATCCAAAAAAGTAATCGCCGGAATCGCATCAAGGCTCTCGGATTTTAATTTTAAGTAGCTTTGCAGTGCAACCATTCCTAAGTGACGCTGCACAATTTTTTCACTGCTGGTATCCACCCACGGTCTGCGAGGGTCTCCCCTGAACATGGGAACAGGATTAGCAAAGTACAGAGCATCATGGGGTCCATCTTCACAGAACGTCACAATGGTGGACAGACTGGAACCACGCCGACCAGCACGGCCGGCACGCTGTTGGTAGTTCTCTCTCATAGGAGGAATATTTCGCAATCCGACGGCCACCAGAGAGCCAATATCGATACCGACTTCCATGGTGGTCGTACTGCTGAGGATATCCACCGGTGCCTGACCAGCTTGCAAAAAGTCCTGAAAGCGCAGTTCATACTGCTCCGTTTTTGACCACAATTCATCTCGCTGATCCTTATGAGACAGCTGAGCAGTATGCTCTTCTGTGTCAATGACACGAATCGTTTCTCCGTTCATTGCGTCAGTAATCGGAGATCTCCAGAAATCCAGTGCAGCAATTTCTTCTTGTGTCATAGGATGGATCTGCTCACATTGACAGCTGGGGCATTTCCCATGCATAGGATATGCTGTTAATTCAGAGCAGCGTTCACAACGGTACCACGAATGATTTAAGTCGAACCGAGGCTTTACACGAGAAAGATCAACATAGTACTTTCCTTCATCGTGCTGTCCTTCTGCCATAAAGGTTTCACGAAGGACCCGTGCCCAAATTGCTTCTTCTGGATCATTGTCCTTCCATCCCATCAACTCTTTGAGCGTGTTGGAAAAATGCCAATCCTTATCCATGCCATAGCCTGCGTAGTTGGGACGGACCTTAAGTCGTACATCGTTGGAAATTGTTTGTCCAAGCACGACAAAGGAATCGCAGGCCCATAAAATCCAGGCGTTAAAAAACTCCAGAAAAGCATCTTCCTCAATATCAACCCCGGCTTCCTCCAGTGCGTCGATTGCATCCCATTTTGCGGAGTCGGTCGGCTCAATCCAACTGATGGCAGAATCCACCAATGTATTATATCCTCCGCAATACAAGCGCAGGAGTTGCTCTTTCATCTGACTGGGAGCATGTTCTGCTATCGAAAACCGTGGTTCATAATCCCTGTGCCGTCGTTGGCTCTTCTCATAGCTTCTGATCGCCTGCTGCCCATGCTCCAGAAGAACTTCTTGCTGCTGTTCCTGGAACAAATGCACATGATTTTCGGCAGCAGCCATGGCAAAGAAGTCATACAAAGAATTTAATGAATATTCTTTCGTTCCCTGCTCCATTCGGTGGATTGCCAGAGCAGTTAGCTGTCTTGCTGCGGTCATATCCGAAGCATCTGACATATCCCGAGCCAGTTTTGCGGCTCTTTGACGGCTATCAGAAAAGAGAAGAACCTTTCTTCCTTCATTCGGCAGCTGATCCGGGCATCCCATTTTTTTCGGAACCGGAGGCTGCGCTTGGAACTGTGCTTTGATTAGATTGAAAAACGAAAGGTTGCCTCTGGTGCTGAAAGAAGTCAGCTGCATTTTGGAAAGCTCATGCCGACAATGAGGGCATGTGGAAAATGTCAGAATGTTGGGACGGCCCTTCGCAGTAAAATCGCTGCAATAGAGTTTTCTAATTCCGGGTTTGCCATCCAAAGAATCATCTGCGAAATCAATAAATCCGCTTTCAATGTCCAGATAACAGGGGAATATTTTATTCTTGCCTTGCTTTTGGGGCAACTGATAATCTGCATCTGGCAAGAACAGGTGGATTTCTTTTACCTCATCCTCATTAACAACTCCAGGTTGGTGCCACAAATAAGTTCTTTTACGATTTTCAAAATCAGCAGTTAGAACATACCCTTTGATGAAAATACTGCCGCAGCGACGGTCGTTATAAAGCTCGTAAACTGCACTACCGCATTCCTTGCAGGTCATTCTGCCATCAGAAAAATAAATTTCTCCCAAGGTCAGCCCATTTTCAGAGTGACAATGGGGACAATTCGGATTTGTGCAGGCGTAAACACCTTTGATTCCACGAAATAGCATGTGCATTCGGGCAGGAAACAGGACGCTGCCTTCTTCGCTGCGAGCCAAGGGAGCAATCGCCAACATAACACTCACAGCATGAATGGCATCCTCTGTTTCACCTTCCGGAAAAATGGAGTCTTCCAGTTCCTGCAAGGAAACGGCAGTCCCTCGGCAAAGCTGAAACATCTCACAGAACGGTTTATACGCAACGAGATGATCATATAGCCAATGACATGCACAATCCACATCCATAAAGGGAGCTGGTGCCCCCGGAATACCGGACCAGAAATGATTCAGTGCATCCAATCGTTGGGTGTCATCGCCCTCGAAAGGTTCGGCTTCTATCCCAATAAAATGAGATAGCGGAAGATCATTGCAGCGCTCTGCACCAAACTTTTCTTTTTCACCGGTCAGATAGCAG
>CABQGZ010000253.1 GCA_902463835.1 uncultured Lachnospiraceae bacterium | reverse complement strand
GACCCCCATGAAAGACTGGAAAGCGGCTTGCCGAAATGCTGAGAAGTGGGAACGATGGAGCAGAAACAGTGCTGGTTCCGGCAACGTGTTTGCGGAGATTGCACGAGAGGAGGGCTTGTTTTGACACGTGAAGACACGATCAAGGTCATGACGATTTTGCGTGTAGCTTACCCGAACTTCTACCGGAGCCAGGACAAGCAGGAGGCGCGTGCAGCTATAGACCTGTGGGCCTCCATGTTTGCGGACGATGATCCGGCAGTCGTGGCTGCAGCTGTTAAGGCGCTGATTGTAGCCGATGATAAGGGCTACCCGCCGCATATTGGGGCCGTAAAGGCCAAAATGCGCAAGCTGACCAGCCCGCACGAAATGTCGGAGGGCGAGGCATGGGGAAAAATCAGCCTTGCCCTGCAAAACGGCATCTACGGCGCAAAGAAAGAGTTTGAGAAGCTGCCCCCTGTCCTGCAAAAAGTTGTCGGAAGCCCAAACCAGCTGCGAGAATGGGCCGTCATGGATCTGGAAACAGTGCAGTCCGTTGTTGCATCCAACGTGCAGCGATCGTACCGGACGCACGTACAGCGGGAGCGGGAGTATAACGCCCTGCCAAACGATGTGAAGGCACTTGTATCCGGCCTTGCGGACAGCCTGGCACTGGAGGCGCACGAATGACCGAAACCATTTTCGCGGCCCCACGAAATAGACCCATTACCTACACCATCCACCTTGATCCGCGTACGAAAAAGAACCACATGCAGATAGCGGGGCGCGGCCCACGCTGCCCCAAGTGCGGCAAGCCGCAGCAGCAGTTTGTGCGGCAGGGAAAAGCTTATGACAGCTACGCCATGCAGGCCGGATGGTACCTAAAGCCCCGGCCCAAAGAGCCGATACAAGGCCCGGTAAACGTGCAATGCCTGTTCTACATGGCTACACGGCGGCGGGTGGACAGTCTGAATCTGCTGGCTACCATAGATGACTTGCTTGTGGAATACGGCATCCTGGCAGATGACAACAGCGCTGTTGTGGTGAGCCATGACGGAACGCGGGTACTGTACGACAAAGAAAACCCCAGGACGGAAATATACATCACGGAGGCGGACAATGGTACATCTGGACAAGCTTAGTCCCCAGCTGCAGGAGTGGATACGGGTGCTTATGCTGCCGCCGGAGCAGATCACCGGCGAGGACGCAGAAAAGCGCAGGCGGTTAGACAAATACGTCTGCGAGAATCAGCGGCGCGTCCTGCGGCTTTACTACGGCTACAATCTCTCCCAGAAGGAAGCGGCGCTGCTGCTGAAAGCAAACGTGAAGACCTTCAGCGTCACCGTGGAAAATGCGAAGAAGCGCCTGCGCCGTCTGGAAGCAGGCAAGGACAAAGAGCGGCGGCGGACTGCAGTGAACCACCCGCCGGAGGGCGTAAAAAAGACCTGCCGGAACTGCGCGTATAGCTGCAAACTCTATGATCAGTCGGTCGTGTGCGACTACGCGAGAATAGCAAAGCACACACGGGCGGCGATGGGCATCAAGCGCGAGAACGGCGCGTGCAGCTTGTGGGAGTACAAGACGGCAGCAACGCAGGCACGTAACCGGGATATCTACGCAGAGGCATGGGAAAAGCAATGTGCGGACGTTTGACAGCCCCGTGCCATAACTGCGGGCGGCGGCATATAGGCTGCCATGCAGCGTGTGAGTTATACACAAAGTTCCGGATTGCGAACGAAGCAAGGATAGCCAAGAAGAACGCAGAAGCCGATCAGCGCAGCGCGTGGCTCTCCGCCGTGCGCTTAGATCGGAAGCAAAGACGCAAGTAATTATATTTCCGGCCTTCTGCCGGGCGGGGGTTTGCTCAGCCCCGCCCCATTCTTTCCTCCTCCTAGGGTGGGCGTAATGCCCGCCCGGCAGAGGGCCGGAGAAGGAGGAAGAAATGAAAACTTACCGCGTAGACCCTGCATTGTACGCAGACAAGGAACCGATTGCAGAGGGGTACAAAATCTTCAACTGGGACTGGACAGGACAAGGTGATTATTCCTACGCTGCCGATGGGAAGATTGCGGGCAGCGTACACCAAGTGAAGGGGGATTTAAGCCTGTGCAACTGGGGCCTGCATTTCAGCAAAAATCCAATAGACTGCATGGGCTTTAAGGCGCCCGTCCAATGGATGCGATTTGCAAAGGTGTCTGCATTTGACGAGGCCATAGACGAGAGCGATGGCAAAAAAACGGTGGCCAGGACACTGCGTATTGACAAGGTACTTAGCTGGAGTGAGTATGTCGAGGCGTGCAAGACCGTACAGACGGCTATGCTAAAAGACTGCAACGGCTACGGCATCCGCTACGGCTACGGAATCAGCGACGGCTACGGAATCAGCTACGGCTACGGAATCAGCGACGGCTACGGAATCAGCGACGGCTACGGAATCAGCTACGGCTACGGCATCCGCTACGGCTACGGAATCAGCAACAGCTCCGGAATCAGCGACGGCTACGGAATCAGCTACGGCTACGGAATCAGCTACGGCTACGGCATCCGCAACGGATGGTACTTAGATAGCTGCGAGGGTGTATCCAGGTGTATTTTCTGTTTTGAGCTTGAGGGTGCAAAGCTGCAAGTGTTCAACAAATCAGTCACCGAGGATCGTTATAATGAGATTGTGGCCAAGATAAACAAACTTAGAAAAAACTGGTACCCAAGATTTACAAATGCGGAGGATCTTCGCGCGGCGTCAGACGGCCAAGAATGGAAAGCTACTCCGGCAGATCGCATCGAAGGCAAGACGAAAGAAGAGGCCTATGCAGATATGCCAAAAGCCCTGGAGAAGTACATAAAATCCCTGCCGGAGTTTGATGCAGAGATCTACAAGGCAATTACCGGGAGGGATTAAGCGCAGATGAGAAAGAAGCACGATGACGCCTATCTGCGGGGCCTGAAAGACGGCATAGCAAAAGGCGTGCACCAAAGCGCCGTGCTGTTTTGCACAGTACTTCGGGACAAATGGGGCTGGGGCCATATCCGCTTATCCAGGATCAATGCCCAGCTGAACGACAAAGCGGAGGCCGTAGCGTTAGGCTACGCCTCCGTGAAGGACATGGAAAAAGCGCTGAACAAAGAAAGCGGGGTTTATTTTGATTAAATTAGATACATTGTTTTCCAGCAAGAGCGAAGAATGGGAAACCCCGCAGGCGTTTTTTGATAAGCTGAACGATGAGTTCCATTTCACGCTAGATGTATGCGCAGATGACAACAACCACAAATGCGAACATTACTACACAAAAGAAGTAGACGGTCTTATCCGTCCTTGGACGGGTATGGTATGGTGCAATCCTCCATATGGGCGCACCGTTGGCGAGTGGGTAAGACGGGCTTATCTATCTTCTCATGTCGGCTCGTCAACCGTAGTTATGTTACTACCGGCTCGAACCGATACACGGTGGTTCCATGAATATATCTATAATAAGCCAAATGTAGAAATCCGCTTTGTCAAAGGGCGGCTCAAATTTGGAGGATGCAAAAATTCAGCGCCATTCCCATCTATGGTAGTAGTATTTAACGGGATAAGGAAAGAGGGTTTATTTTGACTGATCTAATCAATTCCCCACCCCACTATAACGCCGGGGAGATCGAGGTTATAGACTACATCAAAGACAAGTTGGAGGCCTATAAAGAGTATATGACCCCGTATCAGGGCTATTGCTGGGGCAACATCGTTAAATACCTGTCCCGCTACACATTAAAGGGCGGCGTGGAGGATTTGAAAAAAGCACGGTGGTATTTGAACTACATGATTGAGGACATGGAGGTAGGACATAGATGAAGATTAAGCTTGACCCCGGCGCGTACATGCCGGAACGCGCCCATGATACCGATGCAGGACTTGACCTGCGCTCCCCTGTTGAGGCAACGATCTTGCCCGGGCACAGCGTGACCATTGACACCGGCGTGCATGTGGCGCTGCCGGAAAGCACGGTAGGCATGGTGAAAAGCAAGAGTGGCCTGAACCGATTCTGCGGCATCCAGACGGAAGGTGTTGTGGATGAGGGCTTTACAGGGAGTATCTGCGTGACTATGTACAATCACAGCCAGACACGGTACCAGGTGCACGCAGGAGACAAGATCACGCAGCTGGTGATACACCACGTACTGAAGCCTGACCTAGAGCTTGTGGACCATCTGGACGAGACAGAGCGCGGCAGCGGCGGATTCGGGAGTACCGGGAGATAGATCAATGAGGGGCAAGCGCGAGGATACGGCAGAAGAAATCAAAAAGTGCCTGAATTGTACCAAGAAGGAATGCAACAACTGCATTTACAACGATAGGCAATACGAGAACCGGTACGGAAGCCGCATGAAAAAAGAGCAGTTGTACTACGTGCAAAACCGGGAGACTGGAAAGATTATCACACACGGCACAGCGGAACAATGCGCCCTGGTTCTTGGCATTCACGCGAACTCTTTCCTGCGGAAATATTACAAAGGCGGGACAGAAAAAAATAAGTATTGGAGGGATGAGGATAATGGATAGAAAGATTTTGTTCCGTGGTGTTGACGTTGAAACCGGTAAGTGGCTGTATGGAGGATATGCGGTTATTGAGCCGCCACCTGTTTGCGTTAAGGGGGACGATGAAACGCAAGAACCAGCAAAGCCCTGTATCGTTACTGAGAAAGGTTTTGCGGATTGGGGGATGCCTAGACAATATGGTATGGCAGAGGTCATTCCATCCACCATTGGCCAGTACACCGGACTGACCGATAAGAACGGCACAAAGATTTTTGAGGGGGATATAGTCGAAGGAGCCAACTTCACGCCGGATGGTGACGGATATGGGGTTGTGAGATATGATGACGGGGCTTTTGAGATAACATGCAATGACATTTATGGCACATTTCATGAGAATTACTGGGGCTATGATTTCGAGGTTATTGGCAATATCCATGATAACCCCGAACTCTTAGGAGGTGCTGACAATGGCTAAATTGCGGATGATTCATTGCTGCCTTGATATTCAGGGAGGAATTAACAATGCCAAAGATCTGCGGGGCTGCATCACGGTTGATGGCAAGCGCTTGAACACTACAAAAGAGGTCAGAGAATTTTTGAGAGAACAGCTTGCTATGGGCAGGGTGGTTTTGCCTATGGGAGACTGTGACAATTTTGACTATCAGATCGGTTGCAAGGGCCATATGGTGGAGGAGGATTGACAATGGCTGAGTACATTGATCGGGAAGCGTTTCTCGAACACATGAAGCGAACAGACCGATATTTCAATGTAAAGTTTGACATTGAAAACTTTCCAACCGCCGATGTTGCCCCGGTAGTTCTATGCAAAGACTGCTCAATGTACGAAGCTGGGTTTTGTTTTAGCCGATACGTAGGCTGTGGCAGCGTGACGCCGCAAAGAAGCCCGGATGATTTTTGCAGCTACGGAGAACGGAGGACTGACAATGTCTGAATACATTGATCGGGAAGCGTTTAAAAAAAGTGTCGAAGAGCGTTATTGTAAACCGTGCAAGGCGGAGGGAAAAGACCACAACGGATGCTGGTGTCGTGCCTGTTGGGTTGACGATATGCTCGATG
>CABQGZ010000252.1 GCA_902463835.1 uncultured Lachnospiraceae bacterium | reverse complement strand
GTGTCTGCTCCTGTGGCCCCAGCGGCAAGAAAAGCTCCGGCAGCTCCTGTGGCTGCAGCAGCACCGGCACCCGCTCCAGCAGCACCGGCAGGCGGTGCAGGCAGCATCAAGATTGAAGCAGGCGCGGCAGGCAAGGTGTTCAAGGTAGAATCCGCACCGGGCAAGCAGGTAAATATGGGTGATACCATCCTTGTTCTGGAGATCATGAAGATGGAGACCCCGGTGGTAGCGCCGAAGGCCGGCACCGTTGTCAGCATTAACGTAAACGAAGGACAGAGTGTGGAAGCCGGAGAGCTGTTGGCAACCATGAACGAATAATTTAGGAGGTTGACCTTTTATGACTTATGTAATTGAGACAATGGGAAACCTCATTCACCAGACGGCATTTTTCAACCTGACCTGGGGGAATTTTGCCATGATCCTGGTTGCATGTGTGTTCCTTTATCTGGCAATTGCCAAAGGCTTTGAACCGCTGCTTCTTGTGCCAATTGCATTTGGAATGCTTCTGGTAAATATGTTCCCGGACATCATGATGTCCCTTGAGGAGGCAGATGGCGGAGCCGCAGGTCTTTTGCATTATTTCTATCTGCTGGATGAATGGTCCGTACTGCCCTCCCTGATCTTCCTGGGCGTAGGCGCTATGACGGACTTCGGACCTCTGATCGCCAATCCCAAGAGCTTTCTCTTAGGTGCTGCGGCACAGTTTGGTATCTATGCAGCTTACCTGTTTGCCATCCTCCTTGGATTCGGTGACAAAGCGGCGGCAGCTATCGCTATCATCGGTGGAGCTGACGGCCCGACCTCCCTTTTCCTGGCCGGAAAGCTACAGCAGACCGGTCTGATGGGACCGATTGCGGTGGCAGCGTATTCCTACATGGCGCTGGTGCCGATCATCCAGCCGCCGATTATGAAATTATTGACCACCAAGGAAGAGCGCAGAATCCGCATGGATCATCTTCGCCCCGTTTCCAAACTGGAGAAGATTCTGTTCCCGATTGTGGTAACCATCGTCGTGGTAATGGTTCTTCCCACCACAGCTCCGCTGGTTGGTATGCTGATGCTTGGCAATCTGTTCCGCGAGAGCGGCGTGGTACGGCAGCTGACAGAGACAGCTTCCAATGCGTTGATGTACATTGTAGTAATTCTGCTGGGAACCAGCGTAGGCGCTACCACAAGCGCGGAAGCGTTCCTGAATCTGCAGACCATCAAGATCTTTGCCCTGGGTCTGGTTGCTTTTGCGTTTGGTACGGCGGCCGGCGTATTATTTGGTAAGCTGATGTGCAAGGTGACAAAGGGACAGGTGAATCCGTTGATCGGTGCAGCCGGTGTATCCGCGGTACCTATGGCAGCCCGTGTAGCTCAGAAGGTAGGAGCGGACGAGGATCCCACCAACTTCCTGTTGATGCATGCAATGGGACCAAACGTGGCAGGTGTAATCGGAACTGCAGTAGCAGCAGGTACCTTTATGGCAATCTTTGGAATATAGGAGGAAAACATGTCAGATATAGTAAAAAAACCGATAAAAATTACAGAAACCGTCTTGCGGGACGCCCATCAGTCTCTGATTGCCACCCGTATGACAACAGAGCAGATGCTTCCCATCATAGAGAAAATGGACAAAGTCGGCTACCACTCCGTAGAGTGCTGGGGCGGAGCCACCTTTGATTCCTGCCTGCGCTTCTTAAAGGAAGATCCATGGGAGCGGCTGCGCAAGTTAAAGGACGGATTTAAAAATACAAAATTACAGATGCTGTTCCGTGGACAGAACATCTTGGGATACCGTCATTACGCGGATGACGTGGTGGAGTATTTCGTACAGAAATCCATCGCAAACGGAATTGATATCATTCGTATCTTCGACTGCCTGAATGATATCCGGAATCTGAAAACAGCCGTAAACGCGGCAATCAAGGAGAATGGTCACGCACAGGTAGCCCTGTCCTACACCCTGGGAGATGCCTACACTCTGGACTATTGGATGGATATCGCCAAGCGCGTGGAGGAGATGGGCGCCCATTCCTTATGTATCAAGGATATGGCTGGTCTTTTGACCCCATATCAGGCTGAGGAGCTGATCGGTGCGCTGAAATCCGCCACTGAGCTTCCCATTCAGCTGCACACCCATTACACCAGCGGTGTTGCCAGCATGACCTATTTGAAAGCGGTAGAAAATGGCTGCGATATCATCGATACCGCCATGTCTCCCTTTGCTCTGGGAACAAGCCAGCCGGCCACCGAGGTCATGGTGGAGACCTTCAAGGGTACGCCATACGATACTGGTCTTGACCAGAATCTGCTGGCGGAGATTGCTGACTATTTCCGTCCCCTTCGGGAGCAGGCGTTGGACAGCGGCCTGATGAACGCCAAGGTGTTGGGCGTCAACATCAAGACCCTGCTGTATCAGGTGCCGGGCGGTATGCTTTCCAACATGATCTCCCAGCTGAAGGAGCAGAATGCCGAGGACAAGTACGAGGAAGTATTAAAAGAGATTCCCCGGGTGAGAAAAGACCTGGGCGAGCCGCCTCTTGTAACCCCCTCCAGCCAGATCGTGGGCACCCAGGCTGTGTTCAATGTGCTTATGGGTGAGCGCTACAAGGTGGCTACCAAGGAGACAAAGGCTATCCTGCGGGGCGAGTACGGCCAGACCGTAAAGCCCTTTGATCCGGAAGTAGTTAAGAAGGTAATCGGGGACGAGAAGGTGATCACCTGCCGTCCGGCCGATCTGCTTGAGCCGGAGTTAGAGAAGATTGAGGCCGAGATGGCACAGTGGAAGGAGCAGGATGAGGATGTATTATCCTATGCGCTGTTCCCACAGGTTGCCACGGAATTCTTCAAGTACCGTCAGGCACAGAAGACAAAGGTAGATCCCGCCATGGCAGATGGCAAGACGGGGGCATATCCGGTGTAATCGCATTTGCCGGAAGAAATATGGTTTGAGGATACAGTAAGCACTGTTTATGCACAGCAACGGCATGGCGGTGCTTACTCTTTTAAAAGAAATCTTGTCTTGCCCACTTGGCAACTTTGTGCTATAGTAGTCAATGGAACTGCCATAGCGCAAAACGGAATTCGAGATGTGGCAGACGATCTGTGTGAAGCATTTGCGCAGAGGAAGAAAAGGGAGCCGGAGAGATGAGTAATACCAATGAGTTGAGCAATCGAATAAACGAGAAGTATGGCAGCTTGAGCAAGGGACAGAAATGCCTGGCGGCCTACATCATGGACAACTATGACAAAGCCGTATTCTTAACAGCGGCAAGGCTGGGAGAGGTGGTCGGCGTCAGTGAGTCCACCGTAGTGCGGTTTGCCACTCATCTGGGATACAAAGGTTATCCGGAGTTTCAGAAAGCTCTGGAGGAGCTTGTGCGGAATAAGCTGAATTCCATTCAGCGGATGGAGGTCACCTATGGCCGTATCAGTCAGTCACGGATCTTAGAGACGGTGCTGCAGTCCGATGCGGATAAGATCAAGTACACCCTGGAAAATATCGATCAGACAGCCTTTGAGCTGGCGGTGGATACCATTTTGAATGCAAAAAATATCTACATCGTGGGAATCCGAAGCTGCGCGCCTCTGGCAAGCTTTATGGCATTTTATTTCAATCTGATTTTTGAAAATGTCCATCTTCTTCACACCAACAGCTCAAGCGAGCTCTTTGAGCAGATGGTGCGCATCGGCAGCGAGGACGTGATTATCGGAATCAGCTTTCCAAGGTATTCCATGAGGACCTTAAAGGCCATGGAATTCGCCAACAACCGGAGTGCCAAGGTAATTACGATCACAGACAGCGTTCATTCTCCCATGAACCTGTATTCCTCCTGCAACCTGATCGCCAAGAGCGACATGGCATCCATTGTGGATTCCCTGGTGGCGCCCTTGAGCGTGATCAACGCGCTGATCGTAGCCCTCTGTATGAAGAAGCAGTCAGACGTAGCCCAGACCCTGGAGATGCTGGAGGATATCTGGGACGAGTATCAGGTCTATGAGAACGATGAGATCAATCATATTGACGATTCACTGAAAATGCGCTACGCGAAGCTGGAGGATTGATGAGAACAACGGTAATTGTAATAGGAGGCGGAGCGGCCGGTATGATGGCTGCCATCCGGGCGGCAGAGCGGGGCTGTTTGGTTCAGCTGCTGGAGCAAAATGAAAAATTAGGCAAAAAAATCTATATTACCGGCAAGGGAAGATGCAATCTGACCAACGCCTGTGATACGGAAGAGCTGTTTCAAAATGTGCTGCGCAATCCCAAATTCCTGTACAGCGCCTTTTACACCTTTTCCAATTGGCAGACCATTTCCTTTTTTGAGGAAAACGGCCTCAGGACAAAGACAGAGCGGGGAGAGCGTGTCTTCCCGGTATCGGATCATTCCTCCGATGTGATCGCCGCTCTGCGCCGGAAACTGGAGAAGGAGCATGTCACCATACAGCTTCATACCAAGGTGACAGAGATTCTGACAGAATCCGAATGCAGCTGCGATTCGGATAAACAGTTTCCAGGTGGTGTCCAGGCGGAATCAGAAAAGCAGCGAAAGGAGAACGTTGCTGCGGAAGGGCTTCGCGCAACAGGCGTGAGACTATCAGATGGTTCCGTGCTGAAAGCAGACGCAGTGATCCTTGCCACCGGCGGCTGTTCCTACCAGGCCACAGGATCGACCGGAGACGGGTACCGTTTTGCCAGGAAGCTGGGACATACCGTGACAAAGCCCACACCGGCCCTTGTACCCTTTGAGACAGGAGAACAATGGGTAAGAGACCTGCAGGGTCTCTCCCTGAAAAATGTGGCAGTCACTATCTATAAGGAGAAGAGACAGCTCTACGAAGGCTTCGGCGAGATGCTGTTCACCCATTTTGGCGTGAGCGGCCCGCTCCTTTTGAGCGCCAGCAGCA
The DNA here is from genome assembly GCA_902463835.1 of uncultured Lachnospiraceae bacterium. Taxonomy (GTDB): domain Bacteria; phylum Bacillota; class Clostridia; order Lachnospirales; family Lachnospiraceae; genus 14-2. Next base: position 680 of record CABQGZ010000252.1, on the reverse strand, counting down.
TAGTCAATGACTATGCCGGCAAGATGCCCTTAACCATGCACCTGGATCTGAAGCCCGCCCTGACCGAACAGCAGCTGGACAAGCGCATTCTGCGTGATTTTGAAGAAAGCCCCAACAAGTCCTTCAAAAATGCCATCCAGAAGCTTTTCCCAACAAAAATGATTCCCGTCATGATCTCCCTAAGCCAGATTCCTGAGGAAAAAAGAGTAAACGAGATCACAAAAGAAGAGCGCCAGCGCTTCGCAGCCCTGATCAAGCAGCTCCCCATAACCCTGACCAGTTTCCGGGACTTCAACGAAGCTATCATCACCCGCGGCGGCATCGATACCAGAGAAGTCAACCCCTCCACCATGGAGTCCAAACTGGTTGGCGGCCTCTACTTCGCCGGAGAGATCCTTGATCTGGACGCTCTAACCGGCGGTTTCAACCTCCAAATCGCCTGGTCCACAGGATATTTGGCTGGAGAAACAGTATGCTGATAAACAGCTCGGGGGAAAGGATATGCTCTGACAGGCCCTTGCAAGACGTCGGCACTTAGCGAGCAGACTATGATAATGGTCTGCGAGGTTAGTGTCCGCTACGTCTGTGCACGGAGCGAGAGCGCGTCTGACAGAACATATCCTTTCTCCCGAGCGTCCCTTCGACCATACACATTATAACGAACAGGAGGATACCCCCAA
>CABQGZ010000251.1 GCA_902463835.1 uncultured Lachnospiraceae bacterium | reverse complement strand
GTACAGGTTCACATGTTCTTTTACGAAAAAAATAAACTTCCTATTGACATTTTCCTTTTATTGTGCTTATATATAACATATGAACATTTATTCATATATTTGTTTTTAGGAGGATTCATCATGAGCCATGAACATCATAATCACGATAATTGCGATTGCGGTCATGGGCATTCCCACCACGAAGACTGTGATTGCGGACACGAACATGAGATCGGACATCATCATCACGAGCATCACCATTCTGACACTGCTGCCCCCACATTCTGCGCTGCCTGTGGAAAGCCTTTGGCGGACTGCCGCTGCGGTTTGGGCGGCGGCAACCAGAAAAAAATCTACATGCTGGAGAACTTGGGGTGTGCCAACTGCGCTGCCAAGATGGAGCAGAAGATCGCGGAGCTTGACGGTATTACAAGTGCCGCCATTACCTTTACCACCAGGCAGCTTCGGATCACTGCTAAGGATCCGGACAGCTATCTTCCCCGAATTCGAGAGATTTGTTCTTCTATCGAATCGGAAGTGCGGGTAGTGGAGTTAGATGACACCAACCCACAGCCAGAAAGCCATGAGAATCATCACCGGAAGGATCTGTCTGTCATTCTGATCGGCGCCGTATTATTTGTCGCCGGTGAAGTGTTGGGACATATCCCGGCGGTACCGACAGTGATTCCCTCCATTGTCTGCATCATCGCTTATCTGCTGCTGGGTGGCGAGATTCTTCTGATCGCTGGAAAAAATATTTTAAAGGGACAGATCTTTGATGAAAATTTTCTGATGAGTCTGGCCACCCTGGGCGCCGTGGCCATCGGTCAATTTGCGGAGGCGGTTGGCGTTATGCTGTTCTACCGCATCGGCGAATATTTTGAGCATGTAGCCGTGGAGAAGAGCCGAAGCCAGATTATGAATGCCGTAGATCTGCGGCCTGAGGTGGTAACTCTGGTGAAGGACAATCAGATGCAGGTCATCGACGCCAAGGATGCCGCCGTTGGCGACATTCTGTTGGTCCGTCCAGGTGACCGGATACCTCTGGACGGCGTAGTAACCGAGGGAGAAAGCCGGATCGACACCTCTCCCATCACCGGAGAGCCCGTTCCGGTGAAAGTGACTGTCCACAGCCAGGTGACCTCCGGCTGTGTCAACACCTCTGGCCTGATTAAAATACGAGTGGAGAAGCCCCTGTCGGAGTCCATGGTGACACGGATTCTGGATTCTGTGGAAAATGCTGCCGCAAGCAAGCCCAGGATTGATCGGTTTATCACACGCTTTGCAAGGATCTACACGCCCATTGTGGTTCTGCTGGCCCTTGGAACCGCCATTGTTCCCTCTCTCATCACCGGCAATTGGAGTTACTGGGTCTATACGGCATTGACTTTTCTTGTCATGAGCTGTCCCTGCGCTCTGGTGTTGAGCGTACCTCTTGCATTTTTCTCCGGGATCGGCGCCGGTTCCCGGAAGGGTATCCTCTTTAAAGGCGGTGTGGCCATCGAAGCTATGAGCAATGTGAAGGCCGTGATCATGGATAAAACAGGAACCATAACGAAAGGGAATTTTGTTCTGCAGAAAACGGTGACCGTCGACGGCAGTCCCGAGGACGAACTGCTCTCCATCTGCGCCAGCTGTGAGCAGAATTCTACGCATCCCATCGCCATCAGTATTGTTGCAGCCGCCCGCCAGAGGCAGCTTACACTGGAGACGCCCCTTGCTCTGGAGGAGATTCCGGGACATGGAATCAAGGCTAGGCTGGCCGCAGGCGAAGTATTGTGCGGAAACCGCAAGCTGATGGAGCGGTTCCTGGTTACTGTGAATGAGGATGGGAAAGCGGACTACGGTTCGGAGGTATTTATCGCAATCAACGGTGTCTTGAAGGGATACGTGGTCATTTCCGACACCTTAAAGCCGGATGCGAAAAGCGCCATCCATAAGCTTCAGCAGCTGCATATTACCACAGCCATGCTGACGGGGGACGCTCCTGACAGTGCCATGGCTGTAGCCCGGGAAACCGGTATTGATGAAGTCCACGCAAAGCTGCTGCCAGAGGATAAATTAAACCGTCTTGGCGATATCCGCAAGAGTCATGGCCCAGTCATGTTCGTGGGGGACGGCATCAATGACGCTCCGGTTCTGGCCGGCGCCGATGTAGGTGCAGCCATGGGCAGCGGTGCGGACGCCGCCATTGAGGCGGCGGATGTGGTGTTTCTCACCTCCGCTATGGAGGCCATTCCCCAGTCTCTGTCCATCGCCCGGGCTACCCGCAGGATCTCCATGCAGAATGTAGTCTTCGCGCTGGTGATCAAGATCGCTGTCATGATCCTGGGGCTCTGCGGCTTTGCCTCCATGTGGATGGCCGTTTTTGCGGATACCGGAGTGGCTATGATCTGCATTTTGAATTCCATACGGATTCTCTATAAAAAGTAGCCGCCTGGAAAAAGACTATTGTTTTGCCGCCTCTTTTTTGCTATAGTAATACCAGACAGGAAAGGCAGCTGCCCTCGTACGTACGAAAATACATCCGAAAGGCAGCTGCTTCATAGTAACACGATAACGATACACCCCTTGAGAACGGAGGCAGCACCATGAAGAAAATAAATGCAGCAGAAGCAGACGCACCGATCTGCCAGGTACAGCACAACCATCATATACACATGCAGAATATGCTCAGCGAGGATAATCTTTTTTCTCTGGCTGATCTGTTCAAGGTGTTCGGAGATCCCACCCGGCTGCGCATCCTGCACGCATTGTCCAATCAGGAACTCTGCGTCTGCGACATTGCGGAGGCACTTGATATGACCCAGAGTGCCATCTCTCATCAGCTGCGGGTGTTAAAGCAAAGTCATCTGGTAAAATACCGCCGGGATGGGAAGACCATCTACTACTCCCTTGCGGACAGCCATGTGCACACCATTCTTGCCCAGGGGATGGAGCATGTGATGGAATAGCCATTTTCTACGAGTCGGCTTCTGTAAGCGCCTCCATCTCCCGCCTGCACTGATGCACTCTTTTCTGGTCGTCCATGGCTTCAAAAATAGCGCAGGCCTGGCGAAAACAGGGCATGGCTTCCTCCCGTCTGCCCATACGCGCCAGGCTGCTGCCCTTATGAAAAAGCAGTCTCGGGAAAAAGGTCAGCCTGTCATAGGCAATACAAAAACGGATTCCATTCTCACACAATTCATACGCAAACTCATTGCGCCCTTCCGCTCCCACCCAGCCGCCAAGGTAGCAGAGTATCTCCGGATATAACTTCGCCTTCTCCTCCAGATCCACCTCCTTGTGCTCCAGATAATTTTTCAGGCAGAGCAGGATACTTTTTGCCTCCTCCTTTTTGCCTTGTCCGTAATCGCCAAGGGCGATATCCCTAAGGATCACAAGCTCCATGGTAGTCAGAAATCTTGTCTCATGCAGGAGACGGAGGTCTAATTCGGGCATGGTAAGCCCAAGCGCTTCCAGAAGCTCCTCCCGCGCATACTTCCAATTGCCCGTGCGATGATACTGCAGCCGTGCTGACGCGTACAGCTCGAACTGTTCTTCCATGGGATCCATTTCCTGACTGCAATACTCATACTGGGTCAGCAGTTCTTCATAATCGTACTCCTCCCTGGACAGCTTCGCCCGTATCTGCTGCTCCAGATTGCTTTGCTCCAGTTCTTCATGACTGACCACCAAAAAGCTGGCCGGCGTCGGCAGGCCCAGACGCTGCATTAATGCCTCGCAGAGCGTTCTTCTAGGCGTCTGGGTTCCGTTTTCGATTCTTGACAGCGTCACTGCCGTGCATATTCCGTTACACAGCTCCTTCTGAGGGATTCTTCTGCGAATACGGGCTTCATACAGGATCGTTCCAATCGCATATTTTGCCATATTTTCCCACCTCTGTTATTTTTGACAACACTGTAAAATATTTTTCAGTGCTTGTCCATACCAAATGGCGGGAAATTTTGCCGTAGCGGGTTGCGTGCTTTATTTCTTTTTGCACCTGCGCATTTTGCAATCCTCCTCTATCTCTTCTCCCCAGTCCTCGGATAACGGTATATTCGCCCGGGCGCAGCACACCGCTTCTGCAACGGTATTGTAGTTGACTGCGCGATCCCTATTGATCCCGAACCGGGCCGCCGTCTCCACCGCGTCAATGTTGGCGCCGATGAACAGGAATTCCCATCCATATTCCCTTTTTTCACGTTCGATCATTTTCTTGACCTCATCACTGCTGTACCGGCTGCTGGCATTCTCCATACCGTCCGTTGTGATGACAAACATGGTGTGCTCCGGCACATCCTCCGGCCGGGCATACTTGTGGATATTTCCGATGTGGTGTCATGCTGCTGGCCGAACTGTGATTTTACACGCCAAGCAGGCTCTGATCAAAGGCGAACAACACCTCGTTGATCTGGAAAATATTGTAGTTGCGGTTTTGTATAAAGTACTCAATGATGATATCAAACTTATTGCTGTGGGAAAGGGCATAGCCCGCTTTCATCAGCATGTCCTTTGTCTCCTCCAGGGACAGCTCCAGCGCAATGGCAAAGGCGATGGCCGTGGCCTTGCTGGGCTTGTACTGTGTGTTGGACCGAATCTTTGAGAAGAGCTTGCGGTCTACATTTGCCTTCTTGTAGCACTGAGCATCCGTCAGACCCTTTTCGTCAATCTTGCGCAGAAGCATCTGGGCGAAGCTTTCGTCGATCTCCTTTAGAGCCTCTGACAGGCTTGGAGCGGCAGCTGCATACGGCATCGCCGGCTCTGTCGGTTTCGACAGCGGAACATATGCCGTGTCCTCCTTTCGTACATCGGGAAACAGGATCTGTTCCTCTTCCTCCCATATATCATCCTCACACACCCCGACACGGGCACTGCGCATACGTTCCAGATTCGTATTCGTATGCTGCTCCACATAGGTATGGTCTATGTATTCCTGAATATCGTCAAACAATTTGCTGCTGATCTGGAATGCTTCCCGATCAAATACCACAATGTATACCTGCATATCGTTGTCTGCCAGGAACTCACTGATCACATCCATGGCCACCCGCAGCGCCTGAGCCTTGGGATATCCGTAGGCGCCGGATGAAATCAGCGGAAATGCCACGGATTCGCAATGATTCTCCCGGGCAAGCTTCAGGGATTCCCGATAACAGGATTCCAGCAGTTCCTTCTCCCCCCGCTGTCCGCCATGCCATCTGGGCCCCACGGTGTGAATGATGTATTTGCAGGGGAGACGGTAAGCGCCGGTGATCTTGGCCTGTCCTACCCGGCAGCCGCCCAGCTTTATACATTCCAAAAGCAATCCTTTTCCGGCTGCCCTGTGGATTGCTCCGTCAACGCCCCCGCCGCCCAGCAGAGAGGTGTTGGCGGCATTGACAATGGCGTCACATGTTACTTTTGTTATGTCGTTTCGCATGATCTGTATTGGCATGGTATTGATCCTCTTCTATAGCGTTACATATTAACGCTCCAAGTATATTTTTCGATAAGTCTCCGCAAATTAGTATTGCTTTTGTGCGCACATTCGTGTATAATATAAGCATGATAGAGTGAAGCAATCATGAAAGGAGTTTTCGATATGGCTAAATCAGCGAACCTTTATGCAC
>CABQGZ010000250.1 GCA_902463835.1 uncultured Lachnospiraceae bacterium | reverse complement strand
CCTTTGTTCCTGTTTTTTTATTTGATGCTATCCATATAAAACGTAAGAAGGTTTATTGAAAATGTAAGAAGATTACAGGAGAAAGTCAGAGAGTATTATGGTATGATAAAAACAGGATAAGCCGATGTGAAAAAATATTTGAAGGACAGGAGGGACTTATGGCCGAGAAAAACAAGAAGGTTACAATGGAAGATATCGCAGAACATCTGCATGTGTCAAGAGCGTTGGTTTCCTATGCGTTGTCGGACAAATATGGCGTCAGCGAAGAGATGAAAAAGCAGATTCTGACCACGGCAGTTGAAATGGGGTATTTTGACCGCAATACCATGCCAAGAAAGAACAGAAAAGAGGTATATGTGCTGGTAGGAGCAGAATTCCTTAACGAGGGGAGTTTTTTTACAAGGATTATTGCAGGAATCGAGGATGGGGCCCGGGAACAGAAGCTGAATATGAATCTTATCACCTTCCAGGAGGAAAGCGAGATGAATGGGGTGGTCAGCAAGGTTACCGGCGGCAATACCTACGGGCTGATCGTCATTCGTCAGATCTCCGATGAAGTGGCGGAGCTGCTGGCAAAAATTCATATACCAAAGGTTTTTGTTGACCTGACCTCCCCCCAGTCATCTTTATATGAGGTGAGGATCAATAACTTTGCCAATATGATGAGTCTGACGGAATATGTAATCCAAAAAGGACACAGAAAGATACTGTTTGTGGGTGATGTGGACTGGGCGTTGAGCTTTGAAGAACGTTACCGGGGTTTTGTCTACACAATGAAAAAGCACAGTCTTCCATGTGAAGCAGTGATTGGATCGGACAAAAATGAGGTATATTCCTTTGACCGGGAGGCGGTGAGAAACAAGCTGAAGCATAATTCCTATACGGCTTTTGTATGCGTGAACGACAGTGTTGCGGATTACGTATATCAGGATATTAAGGAACAGGGATTTCGCATTCCGGAAGATATCTCTGTGGTAGGCTTTGATGACGTGTCAAAGGCCGTCAAATATGATCCGCCCCTTACCACCATGCATATTCCGAAATTCGAGATGGGGAAGGTCGCCTTTGAAGCGCTGGCGGATCAATACCGGGAAGGAAGTCACAGTAAGATTATCTGCTTAAATGCAGACCTGAAGGAAAGAGAATCCATTTGTCAATGCAGGGAAACAAATCAGAATTAACGGGAGGAGATTAACATGAAACCAGGGAAAAGAATTCTGGCACTTCTTTTATCCGCTGCCATGATCGGTGCGCTTCCGGTTACTGGCTGCGAAAAGAAGGATTCGGAGGCTAAGCCAGTGGTAAGGCTGAACGCCAAGGAAGCTTATATTGCTCTGAAGGGGATTTGGAAATGGCGTTTTGAAAAGACGGAAGAGGGCTGGAAATTCGATGGTGTGTACGCCACGGAAAAGGGAAAGGAAGAAAAGATTTTTTGCGGCACTAGTGGAAAACTGGACGAGGATGATAAGCTTGTTATGAGCGGTGAGTATTTTAATGTCCAGGCTGCGGTAAACGAGAACGATATCGGAAATTATGTGGACGGGATGGTAACCGATATTAAAGTGGAGGAGACGGAGGAAGAAAAATCACTGCTCCTTACTGGAAAAGGCTTTACTTCCAGACTGACAGCTTCCAGTGATGACTTATATATCACAAGAGAGATTACGCTGACAGTGCCCAGGGATGTATCGATCTACGAGTCAGAGGTATCTTTTACCTTAAGAAGTGATCTGGGAGCGTTTTATGAATACGGCTATGTTCTGACACATGCCAACGATGAAGAGCAGACCCCGGTTCCCTATGCTTTTCCTGCAATCACGAGTAAGCTGACAGATCAGCGCAATTCGGAAAAGCAATATACCTATACGGAAGTTATGGATTATTACAATACAAGCGAATGCTTTAAGACTGCCAGAAGAAAAGAAAACATGAATGGTTTTATGGAGCTGGGAGTTCTGTCCACAGACGCGGAACTGAAGGCGGATACGGAGTATACATTAACCGAACGGATCTCCGTGAAAGACGGAAGGAATGACAGCTATTATGATATGATCGGGGATGCCAGAGCAGAGTACAGTAAAATCTACCAGGTTCCGGTGGAACAGATCGCTGCTGCAAACGGTAACATGGGCGTATCCGACTGGCTTGACGCGGCTTATGGCGCAATCCGGGATATTGTTGATATGAGAGGACGGCCTGCGGGAGATGACCATGACTGGGGACCCTACGGATATCAGAACGGCGGTCCGGAGGCTTTTGGCTCTACCGATCTTCTGAAAGGCCTGATCCGCTATGCAAAGGCAACTGGGGATGAAGAAACATATCAGTTCGGATTGACGTATTTAAAGAAAATGATTACGCCGGATGAAAATGGAAACGGTTATATCATGCCGTTGAACAAGTATTATCCGGAAGAAGCATATGCGGACGACATGTATTTCTATCGGGCTTATTCCGGCAACGGAAAATACTCGCCGGAGGACAGCTGGGATTCCTCACAACCCAGAATTGGTGCCTTCAAGTACTATTCGAGAGTGCTGAATATCGGCGAGCTGGGACTTGTCACGGGAGAAGAGGATGTTCAGAAAGCTTTTTTAAGTCTTATGCCGTTGATCAAGAAGATGCGGGGAGAGAATTTTGAACAGGCAGTGGAATGGAATTTTGACTGCACTCCGGCGATGGATTATGAGAACGGGGGAAGCGGCGGAGCTGCAGCCATGTGGGCGGAGCTTATGCTGGTCGCCGCGAAGACAGAGGAGGATGAGACGGTAAAAGAGGAGTATATAGAGCTTGCCAAAGGCGCAATCCGGCGATCCAATGAGCAGGGCTTTCCCCGGTCTTCGAGCCTCCGGGAATACCCGAAGCCGGAATCCATTGGATATGCGATCCGCGCGAACCTGGAATTATATGAAATGACGGATGAGAAGTATTACCTGGAAAATGCGCTGGAGATTTATAACGGGATCTATTTCTATTATTTTGCTGATTCCCATCCATATACCTACTATCAGAGCCTGGGATACGGATATGCCTGCGCAAGGGAACGATGGGAAGCCTTTATGGAGATGGTGGAATCCATTGTTCTGGTAACCCCGATCCTTAAGTATACGGATGATACCCAGCTGTTGGAATTGATCTATACCACAGAAAATTCTGCATTGTGGACACTGCCGGTAAACGGATATCCGGATGGTTATCTTGGAGGACACTCCGACTGGCTCGACGCGCTGTATGTGCCCTTTGAGCAGCCTACCGGAACCATGGGTGACAATCCTACGGTTGACGGCGGTGGAATGAGTTATCTGAGGCACTCCAAGGAGCTTTATGGCATTGGGGAGATCTTCACTGGGGCGCTCACCTTTGCAACCTTCGCTGATTCCGAAAACAGCAATATTTCCATCTTTGCATATCATGCGGCAACGGACAGAGAGATCAATCAGGAAGAACAGAATTTTAAACTTTTTAATGCAGCAAAGCAAAAAGAGACTACGATTTTGACCTTTGACAATTTTAAGAGCGGAACGTATACCGTTACCATTGATGATAAGGCTCTTGGAACCTTTTCCGATACACAGCTTAGGAATGGAATTCCATATACGCTGGAGGGAAGAGCAGCGAAGTCTGTGAACGTAAAGAGAATGGGCGATGGAGAAGATGCCAAAGAATGGGACAATACCGTGGCGGGTATCGAGGCCAGTGATTCCGTAAGCACCAGGCTGAAACTGGATACAAACAATGCGTCCCATCATATCATCGAAACAAGCATCAGCGAGGCCTTTGACAAGGATACCACCACCAGGCTGGTTACAAGAATGAAATCGGCAGAGATCAACCATGTAAGTAACAGCCGTATCTATGTACGGATAACAGCAGTGAACGAGAATGGAGAAGCAGGTGTGCCGGAGGTTCTTACCGTGGAGCCCTCGAATGTGGAGGTCGGTGTTCTCGAAGACTTTGGCTATACCAATCCCAAGGACGGCTCCAGCATAGAGGGGTGGTCTGCCAAAGCTGTGAACTATTCAGGAGAGATAGCATTACTTTCTGACTGCAATGGCTTTAAGGATTATCCAGAGGAGGCGTCAAAGCAGCCACAGGGATATATGGCAGTTTACAAACCCCAGTATGCAGGGGAGGATACGGATACTTTTACAAAGACATTTTCCGTGGATCTGTCAACGTATCATATCTTTGATTTTTATCCGTACACAAAGAATGTATCTGGAAGGTTCTCCCTGAAGGTATCGGTGGCGGGACAGGAAAAGATACTGTTGGATCAGGTGGAGGGTTTTGACAGGTACTGTTATCGCTTTGAACTTGGCGACTTTGGCACAGGGCAGCAGGATGTCACAGTGACCATGATCTCTGAGGGAAGAAACAGAGGCTTTGCGATTTCCCGTATGATGTTCGTAAAGGATACGGAGTACGATGGCAAGAGCGACCTGACTGGATTGGCATATACCTCCAATGGGGAAGTGGATCAATCCGGAGGGCTTGTTATTACCAATCCGGAAGATATGTCGGGAATGGCAGAGAGGACATATTCTCTGGGCGAGTTTGATCCGAGAGATTATAAAGAGATTGAAGTGGTGTCTGGCCTTACCATGGAGATGAACGGCAAGTATGCCATAGAGGCCAAGATATACAAAGAAGGAACGGCGATGCCGGTTTATACGCTGGACAAAACTCTGATCTTTATGGAGACACCCACAAGAATTCCCCTGGGTTCTTTCCCAGGTGGGAATGGGACTTTCCGGATGGAGGTTTCCTATTACAGCCATTCCGGTAAGAGCATAGATACGATAGCGGTAGATAAGATTCGTTTAAACAGTGACAGAATCGCCAAAACGGTCAATATTGTGAAACGAGATGAGACGGAAGGCAATGTGCTGGATGGATGGAAGAGCAACTGGGCGTTTGCAGATACCAACGGATATATTATAAATACAAATCCGGATCAGCCCTATGGAAGTATTTATTACGAGGATCTAACAGTCGACCTTGATCAGACACCGATTTTGCGCTTTACCGTCAGCGATGTAAGAAATCATACCCCATATACATTGAAGGTCAATGACGGAACATTTGCGGAAGATATTTTGTTGGGGGTACAGACGGATGTGCCGGGAAGCTATGCGGTGAATCTGCGTGACAGCTTAAATCGGGGCGGTGTCATCCGGCTTCGCATGGACTTCTATGTACTGCATGATGCTTCCAACCAGGGAGGTGTAAAACTGGACAGTGTGGAGCTTCTTAACGGAAAGACCGCATACGAGAATGTCAGTGCCCATGCATTTTCCACTACAACAAGTGAGAATTTTACGGTAGACCTTGCACAGACACCGTACATTAACGTGAATATCTCCAAACTCACCTATGGCTCCAGCTGGCTGATCTATGTGGAGGAGAACGGAAGACAGTACGAACTGAAAACGGTGTACGAGTCGGTATATGGGAAAATGTACTTCCGAAAGAAGGTGGGATCCTTTAAGTATGATCTGCGGGACATACTGCCGGCTGGCGGTGATGTTCGGAACCTGAAGCTGATCATAAAAACAGATGGCGAAGGAACACAGCTCGCCTTCCGGGGGATTCGTCTTACCCAATTTAATGATGTGGAGGTTCCAAACAGCTGCG